>JBHPEE010000044.1:0-15736 GCA_042577295.1 Fidelibacterota bacterium
TTTTTCCGGAATATTAATAGGAATTAACATCTGTAAAATAAAAAATGCAAATAAGGCTGCCTAATAAGTGAACAAAACAATATTTTTTTTTTGGCAATTGGATGAAAGATAGATCATACATTTTGCATTTAGCGGCGATTATATTGTTATTAGTCTATACGATACCACTTAGTATGTTTGGCTCTGAACTTGATTATTCCACCGGAGTAATTGGGCAGGGGTAATTAGTCGAAATTGTCATTCCCGATTTAGTCGGGAATTCAATGTATTATTAATGGATACCTGCTTATGCGGGTATTACAAAACGTTAAAACCGTTTAGTATAAATATGACAATAAGGGGTAGTCCCTGTGTGGTCGTAATAATCCTGATGATAATCTTCCGCTTTCCAAAAAGTAGTTGCCTTAGTTACTTCAGTTGCAACATTTAATCCTTTGTCGTTCAGAGTGGCAATTAATTTTTCCGCAATTTCTTTTTGTTCATCGTTTAAATAGAAAATACCTGAACGATATTGTGTCCCAACATCAGGTCCTTGCCTATCTATTTGTGAAGGATCATGAGTTTCAAAGAATAACTTTGCTAACTCCTCATAACTAACTTTTGATGGATCGTAAATTACTTCGATCGCTTCAGCATGTCCTGTTGTATCGGATAATACCTCCTTATAAGTTGGTTCATCCTTTGTTCCGCCTGTATAGCCGACTGTAGTGAAAATTACTCCATCAACTTTGGACAAATGATATTCTGTACCCCAAAAACAACCTGAAGCAAATATTGCTCTTTCTGTTTTATTTTCGATAATCATAGGCTCAAAATTTATAGAAATTGAATTAACACAATGTCGTGTATTTTTATCTGTTAAATTTTCACCTATAAATACATGTCCAAGATGTCCTCCACAATTCGCGCAAACAATTCCTGTTCGTCTACCATCTGCGTCAGGAACACGTTTTACAGCGCCCGGAATTTCATCATCAAAGCTCGGCCAACCGCAATGTGAATCGAATTTATCTTCGGATTGATACAAGGGAGTATTACATTGTTTGCAGAGATAAATACCTTTTTCAAAATGCATGTCATATTCGCCAGTAAAAGGGAGTTCTGTCCCTTTGGCGATAATTACACGTTCTTCTTCTAAAGTTAATTTATTGAATTTTGTATCTTTTGTCTGTGCCATTAAAGCGATAACCCCAATGAGAATTATTAATGTGAATAAATGTTTCATAATGTTTACCTGTTATATTATGAAATATATCAATGATTGTTTCATAAAAAATGTCAAGTATATTACTTTTGCGAAAATTGTGTAATGCTGTAACTTCCGCACGGTATTTTAAGTGATGGGCTCGTAGTTCAACGGATAGAACAAGTCCCTCCTAAGGATTAGATAGAGGTTCGATTCCTCTCGAGCCTACTGAATTTATAAATATTTTTAAGTCGGAGATTTAAATGTTAAAACCAAAAAGAAAAATTTCTAAACAAGATATTAAAAAGGATCCTTTTTTAGAGTTTATTAATAATGGACAGAAATGGCTACAAGATAACAAAAAAATAATTTATCAGGTTGTATTTGGCGTCATAGCAATAATAGCAATTGTCTATTTTGTAAGTAATAACCGGATTAGTTCAATAAAAGCTGGAGAAGCTTTACTTGGTAAGGCATTATTGTCTCAAGATATGGGTGATATTGAAAATGCGAAATTTCAACTTCAAACCCTAGTTGATGATTATGACGGAACTAATGCCGGTGTTGAAGGAAAATACTATCTTGGCAAGATGACTTTTGACGATGGAGAGTTTGAATCAGCATCCGAATATCTAAATGAATATGTCACAAAAGGTGACAATGCTATATTAATGACAACAGCATATAAGTTACTATCAGAAATCGCCTTAAAAAATAATATTGGTGAAGATGCGGAAAAATATTTAATAAAAGGTACAAAATTTGCTGAAAATACAGTATATCACCAAGAAATGTCATTATTATTAGCAAAGCAATTATTTGAAAATGGAAAAACCAAAAAGGCAAAGAAAATTATTGACGATATTTTGGAAGAAGACAATATTTTATTTTCGATAAAAAAAACAGCTGAAGAATTGAAAGGGCGCATTGAGAGGTAAAATAGCAGTTAATTCCTTGTAAAATATTACAAAAATAGATAGATTTGACGATGGAAAGTGGGTGATTTGCCCACTTTTCGTTTGTATAAGATGAATGAATTAGAGAAAAATATTAAAAAGTTACTCCTCGATCCGGATATTCATTTGATGGGTGTTCAAGAGGACCATCAGAGAGATTTGGTGAGAGTTGTGGTCGATTCTGAAAACCCGATTAGCATCGATAAAATTGCCGATGTTACTCGTATTATCAGAGATTCAGAGGTTATAGACAAGCATTTTCCCAACGGATATAAAATGGAAGTTACATCTGCCGGTATCAATGCAAATTTGGAACAGCCGTTTCAATTTAGAAAAAATATCGATCGACAATTAAAATTGAAGCTTAGTATTGACGATTCTTTCAAATCAATAACAGCAGTGCTGAAAGATGTTGATGAAAAAGGTATATTCATCCAATTGAATAAAGAAATTAGGCATATTAACTATGCCGATATTAAGCAGGCGAAAATAATAGTATCATTTAGTTAGTATTGGAGGAATTTTGATAAATAGAGATTTAATCGAAGTATTTGCTGAGATAGCACGCGAAAAAAATATTGATCGTACCGAACTCGGTTCAATAATCGAACAATTATTTTTATATATTATTGAAAAGCAAAATGAAGATTCATCCAATTGCAGTGTCATCGTTAATCTTGACAAGGGTGAAATTGAAATTTACGCTGAAAAAACAATTGTTGATAAAGTTGAAAATCCTCACTTTGAGATTACGCTTAAGGATGTGTTGAAACAAGATCCTGACTTAAACGATATGCAAGTTGGCGATACTTTCGTCGAAGTTGTTGATCCAAGGATATTTAGCCGTAGAATTATTGCTCATGCCAAACAATTCTTTTCTCAAAGGATAGTAGACGTAGAGCGCAAATATATTTACGAAGATTATGCTAATCGTGTGGGTGAAATTATCATTGGTGCTGTTCATCAAGTGCAACGCGACAATATCTATGTCAATATCGATCATGCTGAATTGCGGATGCCACGATGGGAGCAAATACCAAGTGAAAGATTCCGCCGAGGTGATACTACTCGTGCTGTAATTAAGTCTGTTGAGATTACTGCGAAAGGTCCTGACATTATTATTTCGCGTTCTGACAATCATTTTTTATTCAAATTATTTGAGATGGAAGTTCCTGAAATTGAAGACGGGATAATTGAGATCACAAAAATAGCTAGAAATCCGGGTGAACGCGCTAAGATTATTGTGAATTCACACGATAGACGTATCGACGCTGTTGGAGCTTGTGTGGGGATGCGTGGAAGTCGTATTCAGGCAATTGTTCGTGAATTAAACAACGAAAAAATTGATATAGTAAACTTTAGCGAGAAACCGGAAGTTCTTATTACGCGAGCTTTGTCCCCTGCAAAACCAATTGAATTACATATTGATGATGATCGGAAATATTGTGTTGCGATTTTTGATCAAGATGAATTAGAAACAGCAATTGGAAAAGGCGGTGTTAATATCAATTTAGCTTCACAACTAACTGAATATCGGATTGATGCTTATAGTCCTACAGAATATGAGACTTTCCTTAAAAACCAGGAAACTTCTTTAAAAAGTATACCAAAATTTCCGAAAGCTGCACTACAGGGATTATCGGAGATCTACATCAGTAACGTGGCGACGTTATTATCTGCAAATGAGAAAAAATTACTCACTGCTGATGGCATAACTGAAGATAGTTTGGAAGAAATTTATAATCTTGTTCAATCTTTTTTAGAAATTGATAAAGAACCTGATAACTCTGAAGATGTTGAGACTAATTTAACTGAAGAAACTCAGGAATAAAAAAGTAGGATAATATTAATTAATGGCTAATCGACCACTTAGAATTTTCCAAATCGCTAAAGAGTTAAATATTTCTCATACTGAAATTTTATCCTTTTTAAAAATTAATGGTATAGATATAGCAAGCCATATGTCTCCGGTTGATGAAAATACGCATCAACTCATTTTAGCAGAGTTTGCAAAAGATAAAGCTAACATAGATAGATACCGTAAAGATCAGGTCAGACGAGAAATACAAGATACTAGAATTCAGGAAAGACAGACTACTGGTAAAAAATTAAAATTATTATCGCTTGATGATCAAAGACTATTAGAACAACAAGAAGATCAGAAAGCAAAGGAAGCAGAGATAGCCAAGAAGAAAAAGATCGCAGAGGAAAAGGAAAAAGCAGAAACCGAAAGAATAAAAGCTGAAGAAAGAAAGAAAGAAATAAAAACTGTAATTGCTAAAGATAAAAAACCGATCAAAAAAGCAAAAACAATTTCCAGTGAGCAACAAACAAAATCCGAAGAAGAGAAGAAGAAAGTCTCAAAAGAAAGTGAAGATTCTAAGGATAAGTCGTCAAAGAAACACAAACTTCGAAAAATTACTCTTTCCCATATAGAACCACGCGGTAGTTCTGGAGCCAAAAAAGATCATAAAACTGGGAAAGAAGGTGATAGTACAACAGCTCAAAAAACTAAAGACCGCGTTCGTCAAACTTTGGCAAAAATAGATACACGTAAAAGGAAAAAATCATATAAAAGAGATCGTGATGATATTGGTGGTCCACAATCTTCAGAAGATTTAAACAACGTAAGGATTGCTGAGTTTTCAAGTATTGACGAATTGTCAAATATTTTTAATGTGCCATCGGGGGATATAATAAAAACATGCTTTGGCCTAGGTATGATGGCAACTATAAATCAAAGATTAGAGTGGGACGTAATAGAATTATTAGCGGAAGAATTCGGATTTAATGCTATACAAGAGACTATCGATGGGGGCGATTTATTCTCATTTGAAGCAACAGAAGATGATATTGACAAAGCTGTTGCAAGGGCACCGGTTGTTACAGTGATGGGACACGTTGACCATGGAAAGACTTCTATCTTAGATTATATAAGGAATGAAAATGTTGTTGCTGGGGAATCAGGTGGAATAACTCAACATATCGGTGCATATAAGGTTGCAACCGAAGACGGAAAATCCATTACTTTTATTGATACTCCCGGTCATGCAGCATTTACAGCAATGCGTGCTAGAGGTGCGCAAGTTACAGATATTGTAGTACTGGTAGTCGCAGCAGATGACGCGGTGATGCCTCAAACAATCGAAGCTATTGATCATGCTAAAGCGGCAGGGGCTCCATTAGTTATTGCAATCAATAAAATTGATAAACCGGGAATTGATATTGATCGAGTTAAGCGGCAATTATCCGATCATAATGTCTTGGTTGAAGATTGGGGCGGTAAAGTACAAAGTATTCCTACTTCTGCAAAAAGTGGAGATGGAATTGGCGATTTATTAGCTGCGATTCTACTTGAAGCAGAGATGCTTGAGTTGAAAACAAATCGAGAATGTCTTGCAATGGGTACGGTAATTGACGCTCGTCTTGATAAAGGTTATGGCCCAATTGCAACAGTTCTTATACAAAAAGGTACTCTAAACATTGGTGAACCATTTCTATGTAATAACTACTCCGGAAAAGTTCGCGCTATTATGAATGAGCGCGGAAAAAGAATTAAGAAAGCTTTTCCTTCGGATGCTGTTCAGATATTGGGTTTTGAAAAAGTGCCCCAAGCAGCTGATATATTCTTGACAGTTGAAAATGAACGTGAATTAAAACGTATCGCAAGCGAAAGACAACGTCGTCGTCGCGAGATTGAACAAAAGAAAATTGTTGCCTTTACTCTTGATTCCATGTCAATGTTGATCAAGGAAGGCAGCATGAGAGAATTACCGTTGATTATTAAGGGTGATGTTGATGGTTCAATCGATGCGCTAGCGGAAACTTTAATGAAACTTAATACAGGTGAAGTTGGTATTAATGTAATTCATAAAGCAGTTGGGATGGTTTCGGAATCAGATGTATTGTTAGCAGAGGCCTCAAAAGCAGTAATAGTTGGATTTAACGTACAAGTTGGATCTAATGCAAAACTGGAAGCAAAACGATCCGGTGTCGATATTAGAAGTTATCGAATCATTTACAAAGTAGTTGAAGAAATTAAACTTGCATTAGAAGGTTTGTTGGAACCAGATCAAAAAGAAGAAATTATAGGAAAAGCTATCGTTTTAACTCAATTTAAAATTCCAAAAATTGGTTTCATTGCGGGCTCAAAAGTAGAAGAAGGAATTATCAAGCGTAATGCAATTGCTCGACTAATACGCGACGGTGAGATACTATACAACAAAAAAGCTGTCACATCGCTAAAGCGTTTTAAAGATGATGCAAAGGAAGTTAAAGAAGGTTTAGAATGCGGTATTGGCTTAGAAGACGTAAAAACATATAATGAAAATGATATCATAGAAGTGTATGAAATCATTAAAGTTAAACGGACACTTGACTAATCTTGAGAACAGAAAAGCCGTACAAACGTACTGATAGAATAGAACACCAAATATTAGAAATATTTGGTGAAATAGTAACAAAATATATTGATTTATCGCATCTTGGATTTGTTACATTCACTAAAGCGCAAATAACAACCGATTTTAGACATGCAAAAATTTATTTTAGTGTAATTAAACCACGTTTAGACCGTGAGGATATAATTAACGGAATGAACAAATTGCGTGGCCCCTTTAGGAAATATTTGGCACCAGAATTACATATTAAATTCATTCCGGAGTTACAATTTATATACGACGAAACTTTGGAATATAGCGAAAGTATAGAAAAATTAATCAAATCCGTAAAAAATGATAATTAATATTTATAAGCCTGTTGGATGGACATCTTTTAATGTTGTTAGAAAAATTAAGGGAATCATAAAAGATAAAAAAGTGGGACATGCCGGTACACTTGATCCATTTGCAGAGGGAGTATTAATCATCGGTTCCGGAAAGGACACAAAAAAGCTAACAGCTATTAGTGCTGATCAAAAATCATATATAGCTACACTAAAGTTGGGTGAAGAGACCAATACATTGGATATAGAGGGAGAAATTGTTACAAAATCTAATGTTCCAAAATTATCTAATGTTATCATTAGTAATGTACTAAAAAATTTTTTAGGCAAACAAAAACAAATTCCGCCAATGTTTTCAGCAAAAAAAATCGGCGGGAAAAAATTATACGAATTAGCTAGAAAAAATGTTGAGATTGAAAGAGAACCTAAAGATATAGAAATTAAAGAAATAGAATTAGTTAATTTTTTAGAAGATGAGATTACTTTTAAATCTACTTGTTCAAAAGGTACATATATCCGTGTTTTGGGTAGTGACATCGCAAAAGCATTGGGTACAGTAGGGCATCTAACAAAGCTTTTAAGGACTTCTGTTGGAGAATATTTTGTTGAAGAAGCAATTCAAATAGAGGAATTTGAAAAACAATGGAAAAATATTTCAGCATAGAAGAGATTCCTCAATTTAATAAATGCATACTTACAATTGGTACATTTGACGGATTGCATCGTGGGCATCAAGAGATTATCAAGCATTTGGTGTCATTAGGGCAAGGGAAAGGAATTGAGTCTATTCTAGTAACTTTTAATCCGCATCCACGTCAGATATTAACTAACGACGATATATCTCTAATACAAAGTTTAGAGCAAAAATTGAGGATATTTGAAAAATTGCAAATAGATAATGTAATCGTAATTCCTTTTACACAAGAATTTGCGAAACTGTCAGCTGAAACTTTTTTAGATTCGATTATAAAACCGAAGTTAAATCCAGAACACATTGTTATTGGATACGATCACCATTTTGGAAAAGATAGGGAAGGTTCGCCCAAATTCATGGACAATTATTGTAAAAAATACAATATTGGATTAGACATTATTAATCCTGTTTCTGATGAAGGTAATAAAATTTCAAGTACGGGTATTAGGGATTTAATTAAAAATGGTTTTGTAAGACGTGCTTCCTTTGAATTGGGCAGTGTATTTGGATTTGATGCAACTGTTGTACACGGAAAGGGTAGAGGTCATTTACTTGATTACCCAACTGCTAATATAGTTCCATTAGAAAAAAACCAATTATTACCTAAACCGGGTGTCTATTTTACACGTGGAAGAGTTGATGGACATCAATTGTATGGAATGTGTAACTTCGGGGTTAGACCGACATTCAGTGAAGATGAATTGATCATGGAAGTTCACTTGTTTAATCCTGAGATCACTGATTTATATGAACGTAAGGTTTACATCGAATTTTTAGAAAGAATTCGAGATGAAAAGAAATTCAAATCTGAAGGTGATTTGAAGAAACAATTAATTAACGATGAAATATTTTGTAAAAGTTTGCAGAAAAAATATGAGCAGACGTAAATAGGAGAAAATATGCCACTAAGTGCAGAGAAGAAAAAAGAGATTATTTCCAAATATGGAAAAAATGATAGTGATTCAGGTTCAGCAGAATCACAAATTGCATTGTTGACACAAAGAATCCGCGATTTAACAGAGCATGTAAAGGTTCATAAAAAGGACAAACATACTCGTCACGGACTTGTAAAATTGGTGTCGCAGCGTAAAAGAATGATAAAGTATTTAATAAAAACAAATCCCGAGTCTTATACGAAATTGATAAAAGACTTAGGTATAAGAGGATAATATATTTAATGAAAATTTATAAAAGAGAAATCGACGGAAGAACACTAAGTATCGAAACGGGAAAGATTGCTCGCCAATCCGATGGTGCCGTTATGGTAACTTTCGGAGAAACTACAATTTTAACGGCAGTTAATGCCGCACATGAACCAAGAGAAGGAATAGATTTCTTTCCATTACAAGTTGAATATCGTGAACGGCATTACGCAGGTGGAAAAATTCCGGGTGGATTTTTCAAACGTGAAGCAAGACCATCTGAACATGAAGTTTTGACAAGCCGTTTAACTGATAGGCCGATACGTCCATTATTTCCAAAGGAATTTAGAAATGAAACGCAAGTAATTGTAACAGTTCTAGCAAGTGACGGTGAAAATCCGGCCGGTGTATTGGCAGGAATTGGAGCATCCGCAGCATTAGCAATATCGGATATACCATGGAACGGACCGATAGCTACTGTATCAGTTGGAATGATTGATGACAAATTCATCATTTTTCCAACAATAAGTGAGATGGAAAAATCAAAAATTGATTTGATAGTTTCAGGAAATGAGAATTCTATTGTAATGGTTGAAGGTGAATCTAAGGTCATTTCTGAAGAAACATTGATTGAAGCTCTTAAGTTTGCTCATACTAGCATTATTGATATTGTCGATATGCAAAAAGAGATGATTAAAGATCTGAAAGTTATTAAAAGAGATATTGAACCAATTGATAAAAATGATAAACTTGAGGTTCAAGTTTATGAACTAGTAGAAAAAGAGATTACCAATATCATCAAAATTGCTGATAAAATGGAACGTCAAAATGCTACTGATTTGTTGCGTACAAATACATTGGCAAAATTAGAGGAAGAATTTCCTGAATCGACAAAGGAAATAAAGAGTATTATTGATGATAGATTCAAAATTGCCTTTCGAAGTCAAATCATTGACAAGGGAGTTCGTTCGGACGGTAGAAAATTAACCGATATTCGTCAAATCACAATTGAACAAGGTATATTGCCTAGGACACATGGATCAACGCTTTTTACTCGAGGTGAAACGCAAGCTTTGGTTGTTGCAACTCTCGGTTCCAAAAGGGATGAACAAATTATTGATGGAATGGTGGATGACTATAAAAAGAACTTCATGTTACATTATAATTTTCCTCCTTATTCAGTTGGAGAAGTGGGACGAATTGGTTTTACAAGTAGAAGGGAAATTGGACATGGCAATTTAGCGGAACGTGCCTTAAAACCCGTGTTGCCTGATTATGATGATTTTCCTTATACCATTCGATTAGTTTCTGAAATAATGGAATCAAACGGATCATCATCAATGGCATCGGTCTGCGGAGGATCTTTGGCATTAATGAATGCGGGAGCTAAAATTAAAAAACATGTTTCCGGAATAGCTATGGGCTTAATTCTTGAAGGTAAAAAACACGCTATTCTTAGTGATATATTGGGTGTGGAAGACCATTTGGGAGATATGGATTTTAAAGTTGCCGGAACAGAAGATGGTATTACTGCAATCCAATTAGATCTTAAAATTGATGGGATTTCCTTTGATTTGATGTCAGAAGCTCTTGCGCAAGCAAAAGTGGGAAGATTGCATATTTTAGATATAATGGAAAAAGTTTCTCCTGAAGCAAATCAAATTTCAAAATATGCTCCGAGAATATTATTCGTACAAATTAACCCTGAGAAAATTGGTGCGTTAATTGGTCCGGGTGGAAAAAATATTAAACAAATTATTGCTGACACAGAATGTGATGTTAATGTTGAAGATGATGGAGTAGTTACAATTTCCGGTGATGATGTAGCAAAATGCAATGATGCTATCGAGTTAGTGAAAGCAATTACATTTGAACCTGAAATAGGTATGGAATTTGATGGTATTGTTACACGATTAATGACCTTTGGAGCATTTGTAGAATTTGCACCAGGTAGAGAAGGTCTTGTTCATATATCTGAATTTGATTGGAAAAGGACAGAGAATATTGAAGATGTTGTAAAATCCGGTGATAAAATCCGCATCAAATTAATTAGAATTGATGATCAAGGTAAATTGGCATTTAGTCGTAAAGCTTTAATACCAAAACCTGAGGGTTATAAGCAACCAGAAAGGAAAGAAAGGGATAGTCGTAATAAAAGTTATGGCAATCGAGATAGTCGCGGAAGACAAGATTCTTCAAAAAGACGTAGATAACGAAAAGGGCGTGATTAAGCGCCCTTTTTTTTTAACAATATAGGATAATTTATGAAAAGTGTAAATATAAATCAAAATATTATTGATTTAGAATATGCGGTAAGAGGTCCAATACCTCAACGAGCTGCGAAATTAAAACAGCAAGGGAAAAAAATAATTCTTTGTAATATCGGTAATCCGCAGGCGCTTGGTCAAAAACCAATTACATTTTATCGAGATGTATTATCTTTATTGGAGAATCCAAACATCATTAATAGAGAGAAATATTTGTCACAAAATCCTATTAGTAAATTTCAAAATATTTCTAATCACGCTATTAATGTTAGTGAACAAATACTTACTAATATGGAAACAGGGTTAGGTGCTTACACAGATAGTAAAGGGCAATTTTTTATAAGAGAATCAATTGCAAAGTTTATCGATAAACGAGATAACATCGATTTTTCGAAATCAAATTTGCAATCAAATCCTAATAATATATTTTTAACTGATGGGGCAAGTGAGGGGGCTAAAGGAGTATTAGAATTACTTATTACTGAAAAAAATGACGGTATAATGATACCTATTCCTCAATATCCATTATATTCCGCAACAATTAAACGATGCGGCGGAACACAAGTTAACTACTATCCTGATGAGGATGATGATTGGGCGTTAAACAAAGAAATACTTGATGTATCGTTTAAAAAGGCAAAAGCTAACAAAATAAATGTTAAAGCGATTGTAGTAATAAATCCTGGGAATCCAACAGGAGCTATTTTAGATAAATCAAGCATTATGCAAGTTATTGATTTTGCTGAAAAAAATGATTTATGTATAATTGCTGATGAAGTATATCAAGAAAATTTATATGGTGGAGAGTTCATATCATTTGCAAAAGCAATTGGTGATAGGAATATTACATTATTCAGTCTGCATAGTGTGTCTAAAGGATACTATGGTGAGTGTGGACAAAGAGGGGGATATTTAGAAGTTAGAAATCCACCTGACGTCAGTAATTCAAATCTATCATTTGCGGAACTGTTATTTAAAGTATCTTCTGTTAATCTATGTTCCAATACGATTGGTCAAGCATTGGTATATCTAATGGTTAGTCCACCACAAAAGGGAACAGATGCCTTTGAAAAATTTACAAAAGAAAAAAAGACTATTTTAGATGATCTATTCGCTAAAGCATCAATAATCAGAAAATCATTTGATGAAATGGATGGAATGGAATGTTTTGGGAAAATAGGTGCTCTCTATCTATTTCCAAGAATGAATGTACTACCACCAAATACTACTGATTATAACTATTGTATGAGTTTATTAGAAGAAACCGGATTATGCGTAGTTAATGGATTAGGTTTTGGACAAAAGTCCAATACACACCATTTAAGAATAGCATTTTTACCATCAAAAGAATTACTTCAAGGCATACTGCCACTTTGGATTGATTTTCATAATAAATATGTTAATCAATAGCTCTTTGTTTTAAAGTATTATCCATCGTTTGTATAAAGTATTGCTTAATATACATTTTATTGATAATATAAAGTAATACTTTAAGAGAAAATATATGACTAATACAGATACCGAGATCAAAAAATTATATTACTCAATAAGTGAGGTATGCAAACTTACAGGATTGAAGTCTTATGTTCTAAGATATTGGGAAACAGAATTCCGTGAATTAAAGCCGCCTAAGAATAGAGCAGGTAATAGGACCTATCGAAAAAAAGATATTGACACGATATTTAAAATAAAAGAATTGTTATACGACAAAAAGTTCACAATTGAAGGCGCTAGGAATCAATTAGCGATAACTCCACAAGTCTCGGACTCATCAGATGATAGTGATACTGTTGAAAAAAGTAAATCACGTGTAGTAAGCAGTAGTAAAGAAGTTTCGGTTTTACTTGAAGTGCGTGATCAACTGAAATCCATTTTAGATATAATAAATAGTTAATATTATTTTAAATATTTCTTCTTAATTTTCAAATAATTCGGGGCGTGGCGCAGCCCGGTTAGCGCGCTTGACTGGGGGTCAAGAGGTCGCGAGTTCAAATCTCGCCGCCCCGACGGTAAATAAACAATTTAATAACAAAGAGTTAGGAGAATAGACTAAAATCTTCTAACTCTTGTTATTTATAGACCTATCCATCATTTAGCACCGTTTAGTATCATTTAGCATCGCAAAAATGTGGATACCTGCGGGATACCGATTTTTAAGTAGTAAACCACACATCCATTTGGTAGGCCGGGGGTGTTTGTTGTATATATCGCACTCTTGCACACTATTTAATAAATATTGTAGGATATCAAGATTTAGAGCTACTATTCAACTACGGTAAACCAACGAAATCCGCAACTATCTGCTGTAGGAGACTAATGCAGATATATTTTAATTATAGAGGGGGAGCAAATTGCTTTCCTATTTCCACATCTTTTTTGCATTCAATTTTAATTCATTATTTCATTAAAAGAAGGAGAACAAGATGAAGAAGCTCTCATTCGGTTGTTTAATTCTATTTTTATTCTGTTCCTCTATGTTTCTATCAGCATGCATGAGTCATTTGTATTTGTACGAAGGAGAACCTCGATCAGAATCTGAAGATGGAACTTTAACGGTAGGTACAATAGCCAATACCCTTATGATTATGAGAGTGGACGGTATTGATCCAGGTCGAATTAAGTCGGGAAACACCTTTTTACATCTGCTATCTGGTGAACATACTGTCTTTGTATCACCCACGTGGAATTTGCTCTACTATGAAAAAGGCTCAACAACCGATGAAAAAAAAGCTCTGGCTCGGAAAATTGCTAAAGGGTGGCTCTTACAGTTCACCGTGGAACCAGGACAGAATTATCTTCTTGGTATTTCCGGGTCAACTGAATTGAACGAGGGTAAGTCTGAAATGTTAATAAAAGGACAAGATTCGGTTTTAGTTCAATACCTATGGGACTGGGAAACATGGACTCCGTACATCAGGAATGAAGTCAACAATAATCGTGTGAGTGAGATTGTATCGGAAAATTTATAGATTAATATACCACCAAAAGTACCCAATGTGGTGTATTATGAGAGATTTAATTTATAAATGAGAATTGCTCATCTGTAAGAATTGTATATCTATAATTAACAGGAGTAGACAATGAAGAATTTTATTATTTTAATTCTAATCACTCCAATTCTAATATTCTGTCAAATAACTGAAGACTTAATAAAAATTGAACAACCTATAAAAAAATTCTATCTTAAAGGTGCTTTTGTACCAGGATTAAGCTTTGAAACTATAACTGTTGGTGAAAAGTACTATCAATATTCAGATAAAGAATCAGAAGAAATATTTATAGAGCCAGGTGGTGGTTCTGGCTCATTCGAAGGAGTAATTGGTTATGATATTTCTAAACTAATAACATTGGAAATATCTGCAGGTATTCAAAATTCTGGAGAATCTGTTGATGATTTTAAGGTAAAATTCAAAAAATTCTTAATAAGAGCTTCAATTCTATATAAAATGCCAATCGACAAATATTATGTTCCTTATATAGGAGTGGGAATTTCCCGTGTGATAACAGGTAAGTATATTGAAAAATCATATGATTTTGTTGAATCAGAAGTGATATATAAGAATCCAAGTGGTTTCCATTTACTTATAGGAGCAGAAATGAAAGATCCTGATTTTGGTCTTAACTTGTACGGTGAAATAAGACTTGTGATGCTTGGTGAATTCGAAATGGAAGAGTCCAACATAGATGAGTGGATTTTAAAAGACATTGGACTTGATAAAATGAATGCGAATGGACTGCATTTTTGTATTGGAATTGGATACTACTTATTTTAATATTTTAATAATTGAATAATTTTCTATTAATCTCATTTTTCTAATAGAATCATTTACCAGTATGATATAGTTAATATGGGGCTATTTATTTCATTATTATCAAACATAACCACATTGTGGATACGCTTTCTGTGGATACAAACGGGATACCGTTTTTATTGGATTGTTGTAAGTTAAACAATAAGATAATACACCAAGTACGCTCTTATTACTGGGGGTCAAGAGGTCGCGAGTTCAAATCTCGCCGCCCCGACGATAAATAAGGCGTTTATTAACAAAGAGTTAGAAGTTGAACGGGGGTTCTTCTAACTCTTATTATTTATAGACCTATCGTTCATTTAGCACCATTTCGCATCATATCGAATCGCAAAAATGTGGATACCCGCGGGATACCGATTTAAATCCAAACACAATTAATTATTACGAAGTAATTCCAACGCAATACAGCTTATCAGTAGAATCCACTTGATATTGATAATTAGTTAAGATTAAAGTATTATAACTACCTAAAATATACGAATTATAGTTCTTTTACGCCCTACTGAGACTCGGTAAACGGTAAATCTATAATCAAAGTACACAGGTGAGGTGTGCAATGGAAGTATCAATTAATTATTTGTGGAAAATAATCATTCCAGTAATCTTATCCTATTAAATCAATTCAAGGAGATAATCATGTTTATCAGACCTTTATTAGTAAAAACTTCTTTCATTTCTTGTATTCTATTTTTATTGCTGAGTTGTGCAGGTAGTTCAGTCCAAGTAATCAGTACAGATATAGAACCCAGATTAGAGAGTATAGTATATATATTGCCCTTTGGATTACCTGAATCAGATGATATTGGAATTGCGCAAGATTGGAGAAAAACTGGTGTAACAATCACCACTAAAGAAGGTGAGGTAATACAAAAAGGAATGTATCAATATTCATTTGCCGAAGGAGACATAAATATTCTGAGAAATTCATTAATTAGTAGTTTTGAAGCCTCTAATTC
>JBHPEE010000045.1:0-15647 GCA_042577295.1 Fidelibacterota bacterium
CCTTATTAAACAAAACCCCTAACATTGTGTTAGGGGTTTCCATAGTACATATACCCGAAAATCAGACAATATTTCACAAATTACTAAGTAAAATACTATTGAATTATTTTTCTAAGTCTATATTAAACCATTCGTAAACAATTTGCGCGTAAATTCATTAGGATTTTAGTATTATTAAAATCTTTCCGCATCTCTTTTAAGTCCCAAATATATTTCCACTGAAAATTCCATCATAAATTCTACTAAACTATAAAAAGAGAAAGTTGAACAGGTAATTAGTAATGATTATAATAATATTTGATAGAGCAATAAAGTTGTAATTAATACTGTTACGCCTTGAAGCAGGGTCACCATTGTAAACGATTTATATGAATCACTTACATTCATACCGCTAAATTGAGTTACAACCCAAAAATAGGAATCGTTAGCATGAGAAATTGTCATAGCACCGCCCCCGATTGCCATAACAACCAGCGCCAGTCCGATTGATGTGTCAATATTAGCCGATATTAAAAAAGGTGCAATAATTGATGAGGTGATTACTAAAGACGCCGTCGAAGAACCTTGAGATATTTTTAAAGCTGCTGCGACAATAAATGCAACCACTAGTATTACCATCTCAGAATAGTTACCTGATGAAGCCGAACTCTTAACAAGATCAGTAAGGGGTGTCGCTTTTAAAATACTTCCAAAAGCACCTCCTGCACCGGTAATTAGTAATATTGGCCCTGCCAAAGATATTCCCTTACCTATCCAATCTTTTATATACTTTTCACTGAACTTTGGTAATAACATGAATGCAAGTATTGTTCCTAGCATTAAGGCAACTAAAGGACTTCCTATAAAGATTAAAATAATTGAAATAGAGCCATTTACTCCTAAAAGTTTGATTGTAGAAGCTTGGGCAATAAGAAAAATAGGTAGCACAATTGGTCCAAATGATTTAACTGCTGAAGGTAAATTATCATCTTTAAGAATCTTAGATATATCTTCCAATTTTCCACTTGATTCTATAAAAACTTTTTTACCAATATATTGTGCCCATCCATACCCAACTAGTATTGCTGGAATTGATGTAATAAGTCCAATCCAAATTATCGTTCCAAGAAAATCAGAAGCTCCTATATTGCCTGCCGCTGCAATTGGTCCAGGCGTCGGAGGAACTAAAGTGTGTGTAGCGTATAAACCTGATGCCAACGCCACTGTTAGTGTAGTTAAAGATATATTTGACCTTTTTGAAATCGCTTTATTTAAACTTGAAAGAATAACAAATCCCGAATCACAAAAAACAGGTATACTGACAATAGCACCAATTATTGACATTGCAAATGCCGGTCTTTTCTTGCCAAATAGTTTTAAGATTACATCAGCGATTTTTAAAGCTCCACCTGATTTATCAAGTATGGTTCCAATTATAGTACCAAGTACTATTACTAAACCAATGTAAATCATAATTTGACCAAATCCTTGGTTTATTGTCTGAACAATTTGTTCCAGTGGCATTCTTACGGCCAATCCAATTCCAAAGGATGCGATCAATAATGATAAAAACGGATGTAGTTTTATTATTGAAGTAGATATTATAATAAAAACAACAGCAATAATAAATATAAAAACTAGTAATGGTCCTTCAATCATTTATTTAATATACTATTTCTCTAATTTAAAAGCTCTTACTTGTCGATCTTTTTTACTTATCGAATATATTACACCAGGCTTACTTTTATCCCATGCAATACCTTGCCCAGTATTGTCAATATGAATTGTAGTAATCAGTTCTAATGTGGAACCAGTATCCGGAATTTTCATTCCATATAATTCAGGATGATCATGTCCAGTGCAATATAGCAATCCATCAGGACCCCAGGATCCTCCAGAATTACTCATAGGTCTGAATCTCTGAACAATATTTTCTGGAAATATCCAGGCACCAAGCTCCTGCCATTCATTGTTAAATTTTACAACAGTCGTCCATTCCGATCCCTTGCCTGTTGCATGTTTCCATTTTTCATATTGGGCAAAAGAAGCCCACCAGTATCCATCATAGTAATCTACCCATGTGCAGGAACCCCAATTAATACCAAAACTATGAGAATCGATATGTTCCAATGTCTCCGCGTTCCAAATTTCTACTGAACTTGTCATTGGGATACCCGGATAGTTGGAATGTGCACAATAAAGCAATCCATTAATAATTACACCACTATCCAAATGAATAATTGGTCCGTCTTCTTCTCCAACCCATGATTTTACGTGAGTACCATCTTTTTTTAAATATTTCCCTATTTCCTGCGTTCCGATAACATAAATATGTTTATCATCAACAGCAATACCTTGCCGTGCTTCTTTGGCATCAAAACGCATAATCTCTGAAAATTTCAAGTCTTCACAAGGAGAAAATGAAACAAGCAGTGTAACTATTATGATTAAGATAGTTTTCATTAATTATCCTTAATATTTTAAAAAAGTATTAGATCAGTAAACTATTCGCGTGGTTTTGCATTCCAGACAGTTAAAGCAAGTAACATTGATACTATTGAAGCTCCTATCCAAAATATAAATGCTTTATCAAAATTGTATTTATCTACTCCGTTAACAACAGTTTTACCGGATTCAATTAAATAACCGCTAATCCAATCTTGCGTTGCAGCTCCCATATAACTGAATAGGCCAATAATACCTTTTACTGCTCCTGCTGCACGAGTAGGCATTATATCCACTGCAATTAATCCTGCTAAAAAGACTATTAATCCTCCAATGGCAAATTCAAAACCACCTAAAGCAAGCGCGTCCAGCCATTTATTACCAGGTGGAACAAGATGAAGCATTATTAACGAACTTGACAATAGTAATCCATACAAAAGTGTAGGCACATTTCTTCTTGAATGAAAAAATTTATCAGATAGAAATCCTGAAAATACAGCTCCCGCTAGTCCTAGCATAGTATTTGCACCAATTAATACTCCTGCCTCAACAACTGTATAGTTCTTCATTTCTTGCAAATATAGAGGACCCCAACTATGAATCGCATAACGTGTGACATACATAAGAGCACTACTAAGACCAAGAATCCATACTATTGGACTCTTCAATACCAATAGCTGTAACTTTTTGATAGGTTCAGTTGAAGGCTTACCTGCTGAATAATCTTTTCGATAGTCGGCTACTAGAGGCAGTCCATAAGTCTGCGGTCTATCCTGAAGGGTAATAAATAATATGGTTGATACAATGATACAAGCAATTCCGGGGCCAAAGAAACCCCACTGCCAACCTAAAATACTCACTAGCACTGAAGTACCAATAAATGTAAGACCTTCGCCAATATTGTGTGCTCCAGCCCAAAGTCCATATCTAGTACCTCTTTCATTGTTACTGTACCATTGGCAAAGCGAAACAACACTTGGTGCAGATCCAACTGACTGAAACCATCCATTAAATCCCCAAAGTACCGCAAACATTATAAAGTAATCAGTAAATCCAAAAAGTAAGTTAATTATAGCTGATCCCATTAGAGCAGCGGACATAAACCGTTTTATATTTGCTCTATCAGCTAGAAAACCGTTTGTAAACTTTCCAATTGCATACACATATAACAATACCGCCCCTATTACTCCAAGTTGGGTTACATCTACAATACCCGAATCAATCATTTGTTTTTTTGCAACAGATAAACTTAGTCGTGTAGTATAGAAAAATCCGTATCCAATTACTAATGAGATGAATACACTTGTCCTCTTATTGTTATAAAGCTTTTTAATTAAATTTTCATCTTTGAGAAGTGGTTTATCTGGTCCGGTTGCAAAATATCTAATTAGTTTTTTTAACATTTATTTATCTCTGCATTTGCATAATTTGTCGTTAAGACAAAATAGTTTATACTTTAACGACATTAAGGAAAATTATAACATTTCAAAACCCAGAGAGTTGCAGCGATATATCGATCGCTGCAACTCTACATTTATGGAGTTATCTTCTATATGTAATTCCTAGTGTACCGTAGGAATTAAATTTAGCCCATTGCCTTATTGTTGAAAAATCTTCAGAAGGATCACCAAATACTTCGTGCTCTGCCTGGTCAGTTAGATTGTTTAATTGTAAAGTCACTGATAAATGATCGCCAATATCCTTTGTAGCTGAAAGATCAAGGTGGTATTCTGCATCATAGTATGCATCAGTATATTTATCACTACCAACACTTCCAAGAATTGCATCTCTGAAATTGTTTGATATTACAAAAGATAACCCAATTTTTGGATTATCATAGATTAAAGCCAAATTAACTATATTTTCTGGGCTATTAGCCAGTGGCATTGTTCTATCACCAATTTCAGTTTCTGACTTTGTATATGTGTAGTTACCATAAATACTGAAATTATTTAAGAAAGGTACATTCAGTACATTTAATCTCTGATTTACCGCAATTTCGATACCATAAACAGTAGCGACTTGATCACCGTTTATTGGCATTGAAACATCGTAAGGCATACCATCAATAGTTTCTATTACACGAGTACCAACAATAATGTCTGACAGTTTTTTATAAAATAGGCCACCACTTAACAATCCTAAATTTGATGTATACTTCTCATACATTACATCAATACTGTTTGAAGTGGTTGGTTTCAAATCAGGATTACCTTTGGAGATTTCTCGATCATCGTCATCTCTAAATTCAACCGGTACTAATGATTTATAGTTTGGTCGGGCAATGCCAGTTGAGTATGCAAATCTCAAATTTGTATTATTATCAAACCTATAGGTTGCATGTAACGATGGAAGGATGCTCGAGTAGCTAGCTTCAGCAGCTTTTTGATTAACAGATTCAATCGCCAGAGTTTTATAGTTATTTGTTGTATTTTCAAATCTTGCGCCAACTAAGAAACTAAGATTATTATTAACATTAAGGTTTGTCATTCCATATGCCGCAAGAACAGTTTCACCGGCATCATAATTGTCGTCGGTCATATCTAAATATTTTACTCCTGAGGCACCTAAATAATCTTCATCATCAGGCTGTACGACGACATCTTCAAAACCCCATTCACCTTCTTCTAAAACGTGATCTTCGGCGAATTTTTTTAGTTCCAGTCTTTCTTCCTCAAATTTGACGCTTTTATCCAGATATTTTCCGCCAAACTTAACTGTACTGATTCTATCCATAAATTCAAATGGAATTTCAACATTTACCATACCTGCTAGGTCAGCATCTTCTTTCAATTTATCATCAACTCTAATTCTATTCAGTTCTAAAGATTCACCTTGTTCAGGGAATTCGGATGCAGGATTAAAGTCTTTAATAGCGTCATTTGAGTATCCTGAGAAATCAAAGTCCCGCTGGAATCGGAAATAAGTTCTAGCTGGCATATCTTCGGCAGCCTTTATCCAACTCGCCAGGTAATCAACTTTTATATCGTTGAAATTATGTTTTCCACCGAACATGACCGTAGTTAAAGTTTGGTCTTCTAGTCGATTCCGTGTTTCTTTTGTTTCCTCGTCATCTTCAACTATCCATTCGTTGAGACGTCTAATTTCATTATCTAAATACTGGTTATAATTCAAGTTTAAATAAATCTTGTTTAGATCATCGAATTTCCATTCAGTGTTTAGATTTAAACCATATCGTTCTCTTTTGACATCATAGTCATTTGAGTGTTGAGCAAAAATATCATCTGAATTTTCTACATCATCATATTCAAATTCGCGTAAAGTTGACCCACGATTTGTTTTGAAATAACTACCAGCTACTAATACTCCAAGTTTACCACCGAGAAATCTTTGTCCACCAATAGCAGCTAAATCTACTATTTCTTTTCCATAAGTCTCATAATGTGAATGCTGTACATTGTATCCACCACCCACATGAAGCATTAACATACCATTATCAGGGGCTTGCATCATTTCAAAATTTATGTTACCGCCAATGGCGTCGCCATCAATCTCTGGAGTAGAAGCTTTGGTTACAATGATATTTTCAATTAGGTCCTGATTTAACAAGTCCATGCCAACTGATCTACCTGCATCAGGATCAGGAGCAGGAATTCTTTGACCATTTGCAGTTAATGAATTGTACTCTGGTCCTATACCTCTAATTTGTACAAATTCTCCTTCACCCTGGTCATAGGATATTGATACACCAGGAATTCTAGCTGCCGTTTCTGCTGCATTTCTATCAGGAAATAATTGAAATTGATCAGAAGATACTACATTTTTTATGTTCGGGGCGTTTTTTTGGTCTTGCAATGCCTTTGCATTACCTCGACTCAAATTTCCATACACAACAACGTCTTGTCCCTCTATTACTGTTTCCAGAAGATTGAAATTTATTTTAGTCGTGACCCCAGATTCAATTTGGATTTCCTGAACACCATCCTCGTAACCTAAGAAGGCGACCCTAACAGTGTAGGTGCCTGGTGATAGATTGGATACCAAGAAAAAACCATTACGATCAGCAGCGTCACCTCTGCTTGTTCCTTCGATTACAATATTTGCTCCTGGTAATACTGAACCTGTCGATGATTCATAAACAGCACCAGATACTTGCCCATTACTTTGTGCAATGAGAAGACCAGGACAAATAATAGCAACGAGCAACATAACTATTACTATTGAAAAATAATATCTATTCTTCATTTGAACTCCTTTTTTTTATTGATTATTAGTTTTGCCAATATTTCATTCGATATCAATTAATATTTATGTTAAAATTATATCTGCATTATCATTGTTACATATATTATCATATTAATAAATAAATTTGATTCAATCCCTAATTAGAATAATTTGCGTTTATTACCTTCCTTGTCAATAACAAAATATTTATTCTTTTTAATTAATAATGCTTCAGAACCTAACCCATACATTATTCTACCATCTACACAAATTACGCGATTATTATGCGATGTATAAATATGCTCACCCGATGTGTGGCCTACAACAATTTTTTCTACATCAAAATAATTTAATATTTTAGTTATTTGATCATCAGATACTTCAGCAAGCGTATCCGGCTGAAAGAATCCCCGGTATCTTATTGGTCCATTTTTCCTAAATAAAAATGAAAGTGTTGAATCTTTTTTTATTTCATCGAGAGATAAATCAATATTTTCTCTCATAATCCTATTAATTTTTGTAATCGTATAATCTTCAGTAACTATTTCGGGATGAATGCCACCATGAACAAATAATAAATCATCAATTTTTATTATTACATTCTTTGATCTAAGCCAACGACCCCAAAAAGTGTTCATCTTGTACAAATCTGGGATAGGTATAGATAATACTTCTGCTAATTTAAAATAATTAGGTGTAACATATTTAAGATCGCCTCGCAAGGCCTTTACTTCGTGATTTCCAAGAATAAAATGGATAAACCCACCAGCTTCTCTGGCTTGTTCTTCTAAATTATAGATTAACCACAAACATTCATGAACCATCTCACCTTTATCAAAAGTATCACCTAATATTACTAAATGGCCTTTACCCCAAGCCCAATTATTATTAGCATCGATTACACCACTGGATAATAATAAGGTTCGAAATATGTCATACTGACCATGTACATCACTTATTACAAGGATATTTTTTCTTTTTGCAAACTCATATTGTTCATCAATAAATGACTGTGGTACAAAGTATGTTTTAAATGAGTCTTTTTGAAATCCATTAAAAACCGTCTTTTGGTCCATTTTAATATTAAATGAAAAGGCAGAGTCTTCTATCGCATACATAATATTTAAAGAATCTCTCTCATAAAATATATATGGTCCGTCAAAAAACAATTCATCTTTTTGATTGTCCTGTGCAATAACCGAACTAGTTGTGATAAATACGCAAAATAATGCAAATGAGATAAACAATTTATTCATGCAATATCAAACTCCTTATAAAACTGCTGCAAATCTACTAATTCCAGATTGTTTTCATTGCATCTACTGCGTTGTTTGTCAGTATTATATCCCCAATTAGCAAGCATACAACGAATACTTATACTTGATACATTACGTAATGTATCACAATGATCATCGACAAATATCATATTATGCTTTGACAAATTGTATTCTTTCATCAATTTTGCACAAATGTCAGTTTTTGAATAACCTCTACCAGCTTGGTGTACTTGCTTAGGATTAAAATCAATGCCATTAGAATTAAGTATCTCAATTATGTATTTTGATGCTTTGGTTGAAATAATATGGATTTTATTTTGCATGAATTGTAAAAATTCGTCCATTCCATTGTACAGTGGATTAAGAGCAATCCAATTCTTGTAATCACTAGTCATCATCATCTGTCTTTTTGAATAGAACAGCTGATAGTATATTTCTTTACGATCTATATTTTCAATTTGAAATTCATCAAATTCTTTTTGTGATTCAAAAATTTTACCCTCCTTCAGAGCTTGAAATAAATATAAATAGTCTTCACCAGATCGGATATATGGACGCATTATACGGAATTTGTTTAATTGATCCGTATTGATTTCTTCAGGTGTCTTAATACTCAAATTATTCCCACAAAAGGCTTGATAGCCATTATAACCTGCTACAGCACATTCTGAAATACTGTCAGCAATAACACCATCAAAATCCATACCTAATAATTCTATATTATTTTTCATTAATTCTTGCAGATACCTTGAGTAATTAACTATTATTATCTTTGTACTCTAGCTGACCCACCTTTTGCAAAAGTTTCAACTTCGGATAATCTTGCCATTGTCACATCACCGGGGAAAGTAGTTGATAAAGCACCATGTGCCCAACCAAGTCTTAATGATTCTTCTGCATTTTTACCCGCAAGTAATCCATATATCAATCCTGATGCGAAGCCATCTCCACCTCCAATACGATCAAGAACCTTTAATTCACAAGTAGGACTTATAAATTTTTCATTATCATACCATAATACTGATCCCCATTGATGCCGATTTGCGTTTTGTACTTCCCTTAGAGTTGTAGCAACCATTTTGACATTTGGGAATTCCTTAGTAACATTATTAATCATTTGGAAAAAGATATCGGTATCTAATTTTGATTTCTTCTCAACTTCTGGTCCTTTTATTCCTAGCCCCATTTGGAGATCTTCCTCGTTGCCTATAAGTACATCAACATTTTCTACTATCTTCCTTAAACTACGCTGAGCTTGCTTTAATCCTCCAATGGATTCCCATAGCTTCCCGCGATAATTCAAATCAAACGATGTTATGGCTCCATAAATTTTCGCTGTTTGCATAGCTTCAATAATCAGTTTTGATGTAGTCTTTGATAATGCAGCGTATATACCTCCAGAATGAAACCAACGAATTCCATCTCGAAAAATACTTCCCCAATCAAAATCACCAGGTTTTAACATAGCACCTGCTTCATTTGCACGATTATAAAATACTACTGGTGGACGTACGCCATAACCAAGATCGCTGTAAACTGTTGCTATATTGGGTCCGCGAGAACCATCATGTTTAAACCATTTATAATAAGGTTTCACGCCCATTTCCTGTACTCGACTCTGCACTAATTCCCCAATACCATAATCAACCATTGCTGTAGCTATTCCGGTCTTTAGCCCAAAACAATCGGATAAATTAGCCGCTACATTGTATTCTCCTCCGGATACATGAATATTAACCGATCTAGCCTTGCGGAATGGTATTCTACCTGGATCTAGTCTGTGGACCAAAGATCCAAGAGATAAAAAATCTAATGAATAGTCATCTTTTTTAATATTTAGTTTAGACATTTTCTAATCCTTGATATTGTTTATATTAATATATACTAATTGCAATTTTCATTGGACTATACTGTATACGTTGTAGATGAAGTATCACCTCCACGACCTGTCCAATTTGTGTGGAAATATTCACCGCGGGGCTTGTCAACCCTTTCGTAGGTATGAGCTCCAAAATAATCACGCTGTGCTTGTAATAAATTTGCAGGTAATCGTCCTGATCTATAACCGTCATAATACGCTAGAGCTGAGCTTATTGCAGGCATGGGTATTCCTAATTCAACTGCTTTTATGACTACTCGCCGCCAAGATTCTTGAGCATTAATTACAGCATCTTTGAAGAATGGATCTAATAGCAAGTTTTCAAGATCGGGATTTAAATCAAATGCATCCTTTATTTTACCTAAAAACACCGAACGAATTATACACCCACCACGCCACATTAGAGCGATACCGCCATTATTTAGGTTCCAGCTATAACTTTTTGCTGCAGCTTGCATCAATTGATAGCCTTGTGCATAAGATACAATTTTTGATGCATAAAGAGCTTCTTCAAGGTCTTTAATAAAGATAGTTTTTGAATCTTTAAATTTTGTGGTTGGTCCCGTCAGCGTTTGGGAGGCTTTAACTCGTTCATCTTTAAGGGCTGATAGACAACGCGCAAAAACGGCCTCACCAATCAAAGTGAGCGGCATTCCTTCATCTAATGCAGCGATAGCTGTCCATTTGCCAGTCCCTTTTTGTCCAGCTGTATCGAGTATTTGGTCTATTGTGTAGTTGCCATCCTCATCCTTATATCCTAGAATATCTCTCGTTATTTCTACAAGATAACTATCAAGTTTACCATTATTCCATCGAGTAAATACTTCTTCCATCTCGGAATTTGTCATTTTCAATCCATATTTCATTATTTGATATGTTTCACATATCATTTGCATATCGCCATATTCAATTCCATTATGAACCATCTTTACAAAATGACCTGCTCCATTCTCTCCAACCCATTCACAGCATGGATCACCATCTTCAGTGTGAGCCGCAATTTTCTGGAATATTGGTTTTACAGATTGCCATGCATTTTTTGATCCACCAGGCATAATTGAAGGTCCTTTTAGTGCACCTTCTTCCCCGCCGGAAACGCCAGTCCCAATATACAATAATCCCTTCGATTCAACATATTCAGTTCGTCTAATTGTATCTGGAAAATGGCTATTTCCACCATCAATAATAATATCGTCCTTTTCAAGATGTGGAACTAACATTCCAATGAAATCATCAACCGGTTGACCAGCCTTAACTAATAGAATGATTTTCCTAGGTTTTTCAAGATTTGAAACAAGTTCCTTTATACTATGAGTACCAATAATATTCTTCCCTCTTGCTCGTCCATTAATAAAATCATCTACTTTTTTTATAGTACGATTATATACAGCTACTGAAAACCCCTTGCTTTCCATATTTAAAACCAAGTTTTCGCCCATAACTGCTAGACCAATTAATCCAATGTTTTGTTTTTTCATTTAATCACTTTTAGTTACTTTTTATAAATATTCTATACACAAGCAAGCATGCCACCATCTACATAGACAAGATGGCCGTTAACATAACCGGATGCCTTAGATGATAAATAGATTAACGTACCAACTAATTCTTCAGGATCTCCCCACCTGTTTGCTGGTGTTCTTCCACATAGCCATGCATCGAATTCTGCATCTTCATATAATTTTTTAGTCATGGCTGTCTTGAAATAACCGGGAGCAATACCATTAACCTGAATATTATATTTCCCCCAATCGGTTGCCATTCCTCTTGTTAAATTTCTTAAACCACCTTTAGCTGCAGTATAAGGTGCTATTGATGGTCGAGCTAACTCGCTCTGCATTGAGCAGATATTGATGATCTTTCCAGCGTTATTTTTAATCATACCTTTAACAACTGTTTTAGAGACTAGAAAAGCACCGGTTAGATTTATATCAATTAAACTCTGCCAATCAGTTAATTTAAAATCTTCTAGTGGACCTCTGATTTGAATACCTGCATTATTTACTAGGATATCAATATTACCAACTGTTTTAACAACATTCTGAATGCTGGTTATGATTTGATCTTCATCGCGTACATCAAATACAACACCATGAGCATTAAATCCTTCTTTTTTCAATTGATAAACAGCTTTATTTAATCTATCTTCAATAATATCATTTAGAATAACAGTGCATCCTGAGCTAGCTAATCCTTTTGCAAGTGTGTAGCCTATCCCCTGCCCGGAACCGGTAATCAGTGCAATTTTGTCTGATATATCAAACAATTTATTCATTATGTAGTCCTATTAAATTCATTTATCAATCTGTTCTTTAATTTTTTTATAGATATTTTCAGTTGTAAAGCCAAAATAATCTGCCATCACCGCCTCAGGTGCTGATTCACCAAATGTTTCTTGAGAAATTATTAAACCTTCCTTACCAACAAATTTTTGCCATCCTAATCCTACTCCTGCTTCAACGCTAACTTTAAGTTTAGCTTTACTGTTCAAAATAAAATTTCTATAATCTTCATCTTGAGCATCAAATAATTCCCAACTAGGTACCGAA
Source organism: Fidelibacterota bacterium (assembly GCA_042577295.1). GTDB lineage: Bacteria > Fidelibacterota > Marinisomatia > Marinisomatales > JAHJCW01 > JAHJCW01. Next base: position 12,315 of record JBHPEE010000045.1, read on the forward strand.
AATAGTCGTACTGATAGTCCATCTTGCTCCAATTTTTTTAACGCAGTAATTGAAATATTTATTTCGGAACCTGAAGAAAATACCTCTACATCAACTTTTCTCTCTCCATCACCATAAAGCAAATAAGCGCCCCTTTTGACACCCTTTCGAGCTTTTTTTTTGGTATATACTCCAGCCAATGATTCGACAGGTTGACGAGCAAAGCAGATTGCAACAGGTCCGTCCTGAACTTCTAAAGCTTTTGACCATGCCATTTTTGCTTCGTTTTCATCTCCAGGTCGAAGAACTATTAAATTAGGTATTAACCTTAAAGACATTAAATGCTCTACTGGCTGATGGGTTGGACCATCCTGACCTATCAGAATTGAATCATGGGTAAAGATGTAAATAACTCTTTGTCTCATCATCGAAGCCATACGGATAGCATTACGCATATAATCAGAGAATACCAGAAATGTGCCGATAACTGGTAGGATAAATCCATGCAGGCTCATCCCATAAGCAGCAGCTGACATACAAAATTCCCGAACACCAAATCTAATTTGTTGATTATTCCATTCTGTAGCATTTATAATATTGTTTCCAGGTAACCATGTGAAATCGACACTCGCTACATCAGCAGAGCTTGAAATCATAAATGGTAATATTTCGGCAACTTTAGCAATAATAGCTTCGTTGTATTTTCTTGTTGGTTGATTCGGATCAATATCCAACTTCCATAATTGCTCTTCATAATCCGATGGAAGTTTTTTACTATAAAATATATTCCACAATTCAGCTTTAGTAGGATCATTTGAAATCAATTTATCAAATTGTATATTCCAATCTTTTTCATAATTATCAAAAGTTGAAAGCAAACTTTCCATATAAGTAGTAACATCTTCAGGAATAAAAAATGGTGCATTTGGCCAACCTATTGATTTTTTAAATCCTTCCATTTCAGGTCCTAGAAAATTGCCATGACTTTTATTGGATCCTGCTCTTGTGGGTGAATGTTTCCCAATAATTGTTTTGGCAATGATCAATGTTGGATTCTTATTTTCATTTTTTGCGATTGAAAATGCATTTTCCATTTCTTCGAAATTATATCCGTCAATCTGTATAACATTGAAACCATATGCCTCGTACCTTTTAGCGACATCCTCTTTCAAGCATTCCTCTGTTGGCCCATCTAGGCATATGTCATTAGAATCATATACGATTACTAAATTATTTAAACCAAGCGTTCCTGCCAAGCTTCCTGCCTCAGAGCTTATTCCTTCCATAATGCAACCGTCACCAGCAAGAATATAAATTTTTGAATCAAACAACTTTTCCCCAAATCTAGCGGCTAATATTTTTTGAGAAATAGCCATGCCTGTCCCAGCAGCAATACCTTGACCAAGCGGTCCTGTTGTAACTTCTACACCTGGCGTAATTCCATGTTCGGGATGTCCAGGCGTTTTGGAATGAAGTTGGCGAAAATCTTTAATGTCATCCATTGAAATATCGTATCCACAAAGATGCAGTAGAGAATATTGCAACATAGAACCATGACCTGCAGATAAAATAAATCTATCACGTCCAATCCAATTTGGATTTTTCGGATTATGTTTCATCACTTTAGTATAAATATATGTACCAATCTCTGCTGCACCCAAAGGTAGTCCGGGGTGCCCAGATTTTTGTTTTTCAATTGCATCTGCTGACATTGCTCTTACTGTATGAGCGATATTTTGCAAAATATGTTTTTCTTGATTATTCATTACCTCTTTCCAATTAGAATAATTTCGAGACCATCTCTATAATTGACTGTACTGCCTTTACTGTCCCCCAAATCGCAAGCATAAATAAAATTGCCATAAGAAGGTTTTCCCACCATTTGTTTTTGTATTTTGGTCCAATCATACGAGAACTTGCAGTAATCCACCATAGTCCACCAGCCAGGGCCGGAATGAGCAGAACCATGAATGTATTCGCTAGTAATGTCAATGTGACAAAATCGGCTTTATTTAAAGCAATCCATCCAAGCGGGGAAATAAAAATCCAAAGTGCAATATATTTGTAAATAGGTTGATTCCTATAATCAATCGTAGTTGGATTACTATCCTTATTTTTCCATCTATACAATGCGTGACTGCCAAGATATCCAAGTCCAAGTCCGTTACCAAGAAGTGAAGTGAATACAGCAGCAAACATTCCTAACAGAAAGAGAATTCTTCCACTCTCTCCTAGAACAGTACTGAGGAGGAAAGTTAAATCATTAAGTGTTTCAATTTGTTTTCCGCTAGTGTGGACAAGTTCTGCACCTAATGTCCAAACAGCTAAGTTAAAAATGATCATTGCGCCAATAGCTAACATAAAATCATAAGTTTGTAAGCGTCTATATTTTGGTCCCTTCCAACCTTTTTGTTCTAAAAAATATGGATATACAAGGTTCATCAGTGATCCACCTACAGCCCCCACCATTGCCATTGCAACTGCCATAGCACCGAATGGTCCTTGTTTAGGAGGGAGTTGAAATGCAAACGTCCCTTTTAATATACCACTAACATTAGGACCAACCCATATTGCAGTACCTACCAAAGAGACTGTTAATAAAATTAAAAATAGTTTAAATATTGACTCAGCGCGATTATAAGTAGGTCTAAAAACAATAATCAACCCAATTACAACCCAAAATATTGCCCATTGTAATGTTGTACCAATTCCGGTGATTCTTATCATTGTTTCACCCACGCCAGCCAGTAAATAAGTACCATTAATATGTCCAATGACAAATACAACAATTAATAGGAAAGGAGCAAATAATGGATGTAACCGAACTAATCCATCTAATACTCCTTCATTATGCTGATTACAAAGTTGATATTTTGCTATGGTAGTAACAAAAAAGAATCGCATTAAAAGTGCAAGAACCATTGCCCACATTAAAGCATAACCATAATTACCTCCTGACACACCAGCAGAAATAATATCGCCAGAGCCAAGCCAGGTTAGAATAACTACAAAACCAGGACCAAATGACTTAAGGTATTCGAAGAATGTTTTGGGGATAGCTGCTGTTTTTATTTTATTGCTGCTTTCTTTTGATTTTGTCATAAAACGCCTATATTAATTAATAGCGTAGCTTGGAATAATTATTAGTTTAGAATTATTTACGATATTGTCAGTTGCATTGCCCCAAATATATATTTTATTGCCCTCAACATTAGCAATAACGCTCCAGAAATCATTGATCCTAACAACACGTCCGGATAATGAATTATTTAATTCAACATTTTCAATTTCTACTACAGATTGAAAAAGTTTTTTATTGAAACTTATATTTTCTATTTTTATTTCTTCATTATC
>JBHPEE010000046.1:0-15491 GCA_042577295.1 Fidelibacterota bacterium
TTTATAATAAAGTAAAAATTGATGAAAGAATTAGGTATTTCAATTAAAGAAAATAAAGAATCTGAAGTTACAATTGCTGAAAAAGAAGCCATTACACGAATTGCTCTAAAAATAATTGATAGAGGTTTCGTTACTCCGGCAGTATTTTTCTTGGAATTAATGAAACCTTTAGCTTTGTTAGGAAGTCACGCGCTTGTATTTTTTGGGCCAATCATTACTGCATTTGTAAGACAAGATAAATATTACCGTGCAGCAGAATTATTGGAAGATCCGAAAAATGTAGAATTTTTAATATCTGAAATTGAAAGAATTGATGAAGAAATTAATAAAAATAAAACAAAAGAGGTAAAATCGTGAACGATAAGAAATTTTGGTTCACATTTGGTGTTATATTGATTGCCTTTATAATCTATTGGTTGCTTGGACATCCTCACTTCATTACTGAAAGAGTTACGATGTTCTATGCTATTTTACTATCAGCTGCTATGCTTATATTTTATATCAATAAAGCCAAACGTGGAGAAAAGATATATCTGAGAACCATTCCGGGACTAAAAGCTTTTGAAGAGGCGGTAGGTCGTGCTACTGAAATGGGTAAACCTGTATTATATGTACCGGGTATTGTTGACATGGATCAAGTCGAAACGGTTGCTGGTGTTATCATTCTTGGTCATGTAGCAAAAATGACGGCACGATATGAAACTGCATTAAATGTTCCTGTTGCACGATCAATTGTTATGAAAGCCGGTCGCGAATCTGTTCGCGAAGCATATATAATGGAAGGTCGTCCCGATCTTTTTCATGAAGATATGGTGCATTACCTCACTGATGATCAATTTGCTTACGCTGCCGGTGTTAATGGAATCATGATGCGTGAAAAACCTGCAGCAGTATTTTATCAAGGTAAATTCTATGCGGAATCTCTTATCCTCGCTGAGACGGGTAATTCCATTGGCGCAATTCAAATAGCAGGAACTGCATCACCTGCACAAATACCTTTCTTTGTCACAGCCTGTGACTATACGCTTATTGGTGAAGAATTCTTTGCTGCTAGTGCGTATTTATCGCAAGATCCTAAATTAATCGGTGCAGTAAAAGGCATGGATATTCTTAAGGTTATGATTATTGGATTAATCGCTTTATCTATTTTCTTAAGATTATTCTACGATTTGGGATGGATCAATTTTGATATACTTAAATATTTAACTATCCAATAGAGAGGAATGTATGTTTTGGAAACGACAAATACCGATAGCGATTGTAGCACTCGTTGGAACACTAACACTTTTTGGATGGTTTGTAGATCAACCAGATATAAAAACGTTTGTTGATGATGATGCTACGCAATGGTATGATATTTTAGCAAGTTTTGCAATTTTTTTAGGTGCATTGAATTTATTAAAGTTACAATTCCAAAAAATAATAAAACGGAAGAGAGGTTGGCAGTATAGCATTTTTGCCATAGGCGGATTTATATTTGCTTTCACTGTAGGATTTTTAATGAGAGGAGCCTACACTGTTAATATCAATTCAGCAGGAGAAGCTCCGCAAATGGTTGCACAGGTAGTTGCCGGTGAAATTGGAGGTACTGTTCAAGCATCTGAAGTTCTTTTAGGACTAATTGAAGAAGATTCTCCATTAATGTTAGAAAAAGTTCATTTCACCGGGAAATCAGTTAATAAAGTAGCAAATCAATTAATTGAAAGTGGCGCGGATGCTGAAATTATACCTGCGAGTTGGGGTGCACATCTAACAACTAATGGATCATTTTTTAACTGGATGTTCTTTAAAGTTTTTACACCGCTTTCTGCAACCATGTTTGCGTTACTAGCCTTTCTTGTAGCATCGGCAGCGTATCGTGCATTTAGGATTAGAAATTTCGAGGCAACATTATTGCTTGTTTCAGGTATAATAATCATGTTAGGTAGAGTTCCTATTGGAAGCAAAATTTCAAGCTGGTTTGTGCTTTACATATTTGCTTTACTCTTAGGTGTATTGGTTAATTCATGGAAGAGCAACAGGATTCTTACTTTTAGTACTGTAGCAATAAGTATACTTTTGGTAACAATAGCCGGAATCTACATGGGTTGGCCAATTGATAAACCTGCTTTTGCGTACTTACCATCACTTCAAGAATGGATCTATTTAGTACCTAATATAGCAGGTGCTAGAGCGATTATGATCGGAATCGGATTAGGTACATTTGCAACATCAATTCGATATATTCTTGGAATTGAAAAATCATATATCGGGGAGTAGCAAAATGAAAAAATTAGCAGATTTGGTAATAAAATTAGGGAACGTTGATCGCAGATGGATTTTTATAATAATCGCAATAGTTGTTATGTATCCGTTGTTTAAGCCTTTGGGACTACCAATTAGACCAACAGAATCCTCAAAAGAGGTATTTAATACAATTGATGCCTTGCCGGAGGGATCAAAAGTTCTGTTATCATGCGAGTATGGTCCTAGCACAAAACCGGAGATTCATCCGATGGCAATTGGTGTATTACGCCATCTTTTTGAAAAAGGACATCAAGTATACGTTACCTGTTTATGGCCCGATGGACAGTTTATGGCACGTGAAGCACTAGAACAAGTAGCAGAGAACGAATACAATCTTACTTACGGTGAAGATTATGTTTTACTCGGTTTTCGTCCGGGCAATGAAGCTGTAATCAAGGGTATCGTTAGTGATATTCGTAAAATGTACACAATCGATTCTCGAGCAATACCAATTGGAGATATCCCAATGATGGATGGAATAAAGAATATTAGTGATTTTGATTTTCTATTTTCGGCATCTGCCGGATATCCAGGAACGGTTGAATGGGTGCAATTAGCAGCCGATCCTGCCGGTATTCCTATGTCAACTGGGGTTACCTCGATTCAAGTAAATGAAGTGATGCCTTATGTAGATGCTGGACAAATAAAAGGAATTTTAGCTGGAATGCCCGGTGCAGCTGAATATGAAAAGTTAATTGGTAAAGCAGGAATTGGAACCTCAGGTATGGATGCTCAGTCAATTGCACACGTTGTAATTGTCTTATTCATTATTTTTGGAAATATTGCTTATTATCTGGAACGTCAACGTTCCAAGAAAACATTTTAGGAGGCAAGTATGTTTAGTGCAGAAATTGTAGGTGCTTGGATTGCAGTGTTCTTAACATTAGCAATATTTTCATACTTATATCGTGATAATCCATTCTATAAAGTTGCCGAGCATATATTTGTAGGAGTTTCAGCTGGATATTGGGCATCAATGTTCTTTTGGACCCAAATTCAACCAAATTTATTTGGAAGATTATGGCCAAGTTTAAATGAAGGTCAAACTTTAGGAATTTTAGGCAAAATGTGGTATGGGATATATAACTTTTTCAATTTGATATATCCACCGGCTTTTCCTGATGGAGGTGTTGCAACCGGGCATGGCATGCAACTAATGTATATAATTCCATTAATTTTAGGAATTATGATGATGCTTAGTGTTTTCTCAAAGTTCAGCTGGTTTGCACGTTGGGGAATTGCTTATGTAGTTGGAATGGCAGCCGGTTTAAGGTCATACGGTTTCCTTAATTCAAATGTAATTGGTCAAGTAAAGGGTTCAGTAATACCTCTTGTTGGTGATGTTTCTACGGGAACGATAATTAATGGTATTATTCTGTTAATTGGAACAATATCAGGGTTGATGTACTTTTATTTTTCTAAAGAACATAAGGGATGGTTTGGTACAATGGGTAAAATTGGAATTTATTTTCTAATGATATCATTTGGCGCATCTTTTGGTTTTGCTGTAATGGGACGTATTTCCTTATTGATAGGTCGATTTACAGACTTAAAATCATTTGGTGGTCCCGCTTATCATCACGCTTCTTTGTGGATTTTAGCAGCAATGGTTATTTTGCTCGGAATATGGAGTATTTTTAACAAAGAAGAAAAAATAACAAAGAACGCGCCACCACAAAAATAGAATATTAAACTAGTATATAAAAAAAGGACATTATTTAATTTAATGTCCTTTTTTACGTTACAGCTTTAGAATCCATTTTTTCTTCAAATTAATCAATGTAATTTTCCGACCAATTTATTGTCAATATTTTAATTAAAACTGCTCAAGGAATTTTATGAATACTAAAGAAATACTAAGCAAATTAGGAATTGAAAATGTTAATTATGGTGCTTGTGCCGGTCCAAATGATTGGTATAAAACAACTAATGCAGGGAAATTAGATTCAATCAATCCTGCCAGTGGAGAAATAATTGCTTCTGTTTATCAATGTTCAGAAGAAGATTATCATTCTATTGTAGAAAAATCATATACGGCATTTATAGAGTGGAGAAAAGTACCGGCACCATTACGCGGAGAATTAGTTCGCAAAATGGCAAACGCTTTACGGGAAAAGAAAGATGCATTAGGTAGTTTAGTGACTTTGGAAATGGGGAAAATCAAGCAAGAAGGTGATGGTGAAGTGCAAGAAATGATTGATATTGCTGATTTTGCTGTTGGTCAATCTAGAATGTTGTATGGAAAAACAATGCATTCAGAAAGACCTGATCATAGAATGTATGAACAATGGCACCCTCTAGGACCAATTGGCGTAATATCAGCTTTTAATTTCCCGGTAGCAGTTTGGGCATGGAATTCATTCATCGCAGCAATTTGTGGAGATACTACAATATGGAAACCATCATCTAAAGCTCCATTGACTGGAATAGCTGTACAAAATATTTGTAACGATGTGCTTGAGAGTAATGGACATCCCGGTATATTTAGTCTTGTTATTGGACGTGGATCTACAATTGGAGAAGAATTAATACATGATAAAAGTTTACCATTAGTTTCATTTACCGGTTCAACTGCTATGGGAAAAAGAGTTTCTGAGATTGTCGCAAAGCGATTGGGTCGTACAATTCTAGAATTGGGGGGGAATAATGCTATAATCGTTGATGAATCTGCAGATTTGGATATGGTTATTCCTGCAACAATGTTTGGTGCTGTAGGAACTGCGGGACAAAGATGTACTAGTACACGTCGAATTATAATTCAAGAAAAATTATATGATGATTTTGTAAAACGACTTGTAAACGCCTACAAACAGGTTAACATTGGCAACCCTTTAAAAGAGGATACTTTAATGGGACCGATGGTTGACGGATCGGCAGTTGAAGTTTATAAAAACGCTATTAAGAAAATTAGGGAAAAAGGTGGAGAAATACTATATGGTGGAAATGTGTTAAATTGTGATGGTTTCTATGTTGAACCAACTATTGTAAAAGCACAAAATGATTGGGAAATAGTACAGAACGAAACATTCGCTCCGATATTATATATTATTACTTTTAACGATATTGAGGAAGCAATTAATATTCATAATGATGTTCCGCAAGGATTATCGTCGGCAATGTTTACACTAAATGTTCAAAATGCCGAAAAGTTCTTATCAGCACGCGGTAGCGATTGTGGAATTGCAAATATAAATATCGGTACTTCAGGAGCGGAAATTGGAGGAGCCTTTGGTGGCGAAAAAGAAACCGGTGGTGGACGTGAATCTGGTTCTGATGCGTGGAAGCAATACATGAGAAGACAAACGAATACGATTAATTGGAGTACTGAATTACCGTTGGCACAAGGCATTAAATTTGATTTAGGATAATATATTTCAGACAAAACCATCAAGATTTTTAAAACCTTGATGGTTTTATAAATTATTAATTTGGAGATAGAATGACAAATATTTCAGCAAATGCTGTAAGAAATACAATCAAAAAACGTATGCTAGCAGACGGTTTTGAATTGGTTATTGATTTAAAAATGTGCCATGGAAGTTGGTTTGTTGATAAACGCGATGGAAAAGAATATCTTGATCTATTCTCAATGTTTGCTTCAATGCCAATCGGTTATAATCACCCGTATCTACTTGAAAGAGCGAATAAATTCCGTGATGTAGCAATTAATAAGCCAACAAATTCTGATATTTATTCAACAGAAATGGCAGAATTTGTTGATACTATGGCTAGAGTCGCTCAGCCATCATATTTGCCGTATGCTTTCTATATTTCAGGTGGCGCTTTAGGTGTGGAGAATGCACTTAAGGCTTCTTTTGATTGGAAAGTTCGCAAGAATAAAGCAAAAGGAAATGGAGAACTCGGATCAAAAGTCGTACATTTTCATGGCTGTTTTCATGGAAGGACAGGTTATACTTTATCTTTAACTAATTCTCACGATGAACGTAAAACAATGTATTTTCCTCAATTTGATTGGCCGCGTATTAGTACACCTTCAATTCAATTTCCTTTAAACAATGAAAATTTAAAATCAGTTCAGGAATTAGAAAATCAAGCTATTGGCGAGATAAAAAAGACAATTCAAGATAATCCAAATGATATTGCAGCATTAATAATTGAACCTATTCAGGGTGAAGGTGGTGATAATCATTTCCGAACTGAATTCATGAAAGAATTGAGAATTATATGCAATGAAAATGACATCATGTTTATTTTTGATGAGGTACAAACCGGTATTGGTTTAACAGGTAAAATGTGGGCACATGAACATTTTGGAGAAGAGGCATTACCAGACATGATATGTTTTGGTAAAAAGACACAAGTTTGCGGATTTTTTGCAAGTAAGCGAATAGATGAAGTTGAAAATAATGTGTTTCATGAATCAGCTAGATTGAATTCTACTTGGGGTGGAAATTTAGTTGATATGGTTAGGTTCAGCATGTATCTTGATGTAATCAAACAAGAAAAACTCGTTGAAAAAGCTGCTATTAGTGGTGAATATTTAATACAAGAGATCAATAAAATACAAACTGATTTTCCCAATCTGATTTATAATTCGCGTGGAAAGGGGCTATTTTGTGCTTTCGATCTTGAATCAGGTGAAAAGCGAGATAAATTGCGTGGACTGATCCAAGAAGAAGGAGCTATTATGTTAGGTTGCGGTCCAAAAACAATTAGATTTAGACCACCTCTTAACATTTCAACTGACGAAATTGATTTTGGTATGGCTTGTATTAGGAGAGCACTAAAACGTCTGTGAATCAATTAAAAGATATTGGTATTGTTTATGTTGTTTCTACTCCAATTGGAAATTTAAGCGATATCACTTTTAGAGCAGTAGAAATACTAAAATCAGTGCCATTGATTGCTGCTGAAGATACTCGTAAAACTAAAATATTGCTCAATCATTACGATATATCGACACCGTTAATTAGCTATTATGAGCATAATCATTTTTCACGGATTAACAAAATAATTGATCATTTACAGGTTGGAAAAGATATTGCAGTTGTTACCGATGCAGGTACTCCAGGTGTTAGTGATCCCGCTTATAAATTAATTAGAGAAGCAATTACAGTTGGTGCTAAAGTTGAATCAATCCCTGGTGCATCTGCTGTTTTAGCAGCGCTAATTTCATCGGGATTACCGACAGACCGTTTTATATTTGAAGGATTTTTACCTCCTAAAAAAGGAAGAAAAAAACGTCTGCTAGTTTTGGAACAGGAAACAGCTACAATAATATTTTTTGAAAATCCGAAAAGAATAAAACGCACCTTGATTGATATTTTGGAATCCGTTGGAAATCGGCCTGCCGTTGTGTGTCGAGAATTAACTAAACTATACGAGGAAATTATTCGTGGAACAGTTGAGGAGCTTTTAGCGTACTTTTCTAAGCATGACGTAAAGGGCGAATGCGTAATATTAATTGGCAAGGATGATGAAAATGTCCGTTTTAAATAAAGGTAAATTCATTACATTTGAAGGAATTGATGGTTGCGGTAAATCCACGCAAGTTAAAATGCTTGTTGAAAAATTAGAGCGTTTAAATATGGACGTTATTACAATTCGCGAACCAGGTGGAACAAGAATTTCCGAATCAATCCGTGATATATTATTATATCGTGATACACACGAATTAGGCGAAAGAACCGAAGCTTTGTTAATGACTGCGAGTAGGGCACAATTGACAACGGAATTGATTTTGCCGGCGATCAATGAAGGAAAATGGGTTATTGCGGACAGATATGCAGATTCAACATTAGCTTATCAGGGTGGTGGTAGAAAAGTTAAGATTGAATGGTTAGAGAAATTAAATGAATTTGCAACTTATGATACAATTCCTGATTTAACTTTTTATATTGATATTTTACCAGATGAGGGAGTTCGACGTCAAAAATCTAAGCAGGATCGTATTGAGCAAGCCGGAATTGATTTTCAAGGCAGAACTAGAGATTTATATCTAACATTAGCTGAAAGATATTCTAATAGAATTATTGTTATAAATGGTCGAGATGATATAGATACAATACATAAAAATATTTGGAAAGAATTTGAAAATAGATTATTAGAGAAATAAAATGAATAGAAAATTAAAAATAATTTTAATTAGTATGGTATTAACTGTTGCTGCTGTAATCGTTTTAGCAGCATCCAAATCTGATATTTATGCTGATATTATGAAGTCCCAAAGACTAATAAATAACGTTTACAAAAATTTAATTACTAGTTATGTTGATGATTTTGATGTAGAAGCTTTCACTCGAATGACCATCGAGGATATGGTAGGAGAATTGGATCCATATACAGTATTCATCGATTCGAAAGATCGCCAAAGTCTTGATTTATTGACTACTGGGAAATATGGTGGAGTTGGAATTCAAATTGGTAAAAGTGGAGATAGGCTCACTGTAATAGCACCAATGGATGATACTCCTGCCAAAAAAGCAGGAATTACAAACGGGGATGTAATTGTTAAAATTGATAGCATATTTACCGATGAATTGAATTTAGATATTGCATCGGATATGATCAGAGGATTAAAAGGAACTAAGGTCATTTTAACAATTGAGCGTTTCGGAAATGAGGAATTGTTAGAATTTGAATTAACGAGAGCTGATATCACCGTAAAAGATGTTGCTTATGCGGAAATGATTGATGACGATATTGGATATATTCGTTTAACGAGATTTTCAAAAAATTCTGGGCCTGAAATGCGTACTGCTTTAAATAAATTTGTGGAAAATGATGCATCCGCTTTTATCTTGGATTTAAGAAACAATCCCGGTGGGTTGCTTGGATCTTCAATCGAAATTCTTGAAATGATTGTACAAAAAGATCAATTATTATTAACTACTAAAGGGCGGAATAAAGAATCTAACAGGGAGATATATTCAAAACGTACGCCAATCATTCCTGAGGAGATGGAAATTATAGTTTTAATTAACGAAGGCAGTGCATCCGCAAGCGAAATTGTAGCCGGAACCTTACAGGACTTGGATAGAGCTGTTATAATGGGTAAACGTTCATATGGAAAAGGACTGGTGCAATCTGTAATTGGTCTGGATAAAGATAGTGCCTTAAAGATCACTACTGCAAAATATTATACTCCTAGCGGAAGATTAATCCAAAAACCGGGTTATATTAATAAAGATTTAGTTATTGCTATAACAGATGAAGACACAACTTTCGTTACGACTGGTGGGCGAACTGTTAAAGCAGGAGGTGGGATAAAACCTGATTTTGAAGTAGATGTTGATTATAAATATCCACTTACGTATGAGTGCTTACGAAAAGGAGCATTCTTGAGTTATGTCCAAAAACACAAACAATCATATACATCTTTGCTAGAACTAAAAGATGACGACCAATTGCTAGATAATTTTAAAAATTATTTGGCTGAAATTGAACTAGAAGTGATTACTTCAGGTGAAAAAGCATTAGGTGATATCAGAGAAAAGCTATCAGAGATTGATAGCACCAATACCGAATTAAATATAGCATTTAATGTGATTGAGGAATTCATCAACCTTCATGAAGAAACATTATTTGAAAAAGAAAAAGAAAAATTAACTGAATTTCTCTTTGATGAATTCGCAAGCGTATATGAAGGTGAAAGTGGTCGGTTTAAAGAACAGTTAAAATATGATCAAACTGTAAATGAAGCCTTAGTAATCCTTAAAAATAATACTGTCTATAATGGTGTTTTTGCTGTAGATAATTGAAAATATATATTTTAAATTCCTGTACTATTTTGGGTGATTAGCTCAGGTGGTTAGAGTGCTTGCTTGACATGCAAGAGGTCACTGGTTCAAGTCCAGTATCGCCCACAATAAAAAACCTTGTAAAAAATAACTTTTACAAGGTTTTTTGCCTCGATAATTGAATATGTAAATTTTATTGTATTATCAACAGTAATCGTTAAATTTGACCTCATAAATAGATGATATTTATTTGTATAGATAATATTGATGAAAAATAACAATAACATTTTATCGCTTTCTAACTATCTCCGGATAGCGCAATTGTAGTGCATCCAATCTGTTACACATTAATCTTCTAAATTGCAATTCTCTAAAAAAATGAAGAATATCACTATTACTTTTCCTGATATGACCACACGTTTGTATCCTGTCGGTGTTACACCTATGGAGATAGCTGAATCCATTGGAGAGCGTCTTGCAATTGCAACTGTAGCAGCAAAAGTCGATGACATACTTGTTGATGCAACCTACAGTATTCGAAAGGACGCTCAAGTAAATATTCTTACCGGTGAGTCGCCGGAAGGACATGACGTTTTATTGCACAGCACAGCACATTTAATGGCACAAGCCGTAAAGGAATTATTTCCAAAAGCCAAAGTGACAATCGGTCCTGCAATAGAAAATCGCTTTTATTATGATTTTGATATCGATGGTACTTTTTCTGATGATGATTTGCAAAGAATTGAAGATAGAATGCGGGAATTGACAAAAAATGACTATTCCGTATCTAAACAAGAACTAACACGCGATGAAGCAATAAAATTGTTTAGCGATATGGACGAATCTTATAAAGTAGAAATTATCAAAGATATTGATGCAAATGAAAAGCTAACTGCTTATAAGCAAGATGCTTTTATTGATCTATGTCGTGGACCGCACGTACCATCTACAGGAAAAATTAAATATTTTAAGATTTTGGAATCATCAGGCGCCTATTGGCGCGGTGATGAAAAAAATAAAATGTTGCAACGCATTTACGGGACTTCTTTTGGAAGTAAACAAACCTTAAAAGACTATTTACATTTTTTAGAAGAAGCAAAGAAACGAGATCATCGTAAGCTAGGGAAAGAATTAAAAATATTTACATTTGATGAAGAGGTTGGACCGGGCTTACCATTATGGCTTCCAAATGGAACTGTTATAATTGAAGAATTAGAGAAACTTGCCAAGGAAGTTGAACGTAAAGCCGGTTATACTCAAGTACGCACTCCTCATTTAACCAAAGGTAAATTGTATGAAAAGTCCGGTCATTTAGATCATTATAAGGATAGTATGTACCCTGCAATGGATGTGGATGGAACTGACTATTATATAAAGCCGATGAATTGCCCCCATCATCACAAAATATATGACTCTTCTAAACGGAGTTACCGCGATTTACCGATTAGGTTATCTGAATACGGAACATGTTACCGATATGAGAAATCTGGTCAATTATTTGGGTTAATGCGCGTACGTAGCATGCAAATGAATGATGCGCATATCTATTGTCGTCCTGACCAATTTAAAGAAGAATTTTTAGCGGTATGCAATTTATACTTTAAATATTTTGAAATATTCGGAATTGAAAAATATAAAATGCGCTTAAGTTTACACAATACAGAAGGTTTAGGTAAAAAATATGTTAATGAACCTAAGCTATGGATTCAAACTGAGAAAATAGTAAAAGAAGCGCTTACTGAAGGAAAATTCGATTATGTTGAAGTACCTGGTGAAGCGGCATTCTACGGACCAAAAATTGATGTCCAAGTATGGAGCGCAATAGGGAAAGAGTTTACTTTAGCTACTAACCAAGTTGATTTTGCTATTCCAAGTAAATTTGGTTTAACGTATACTTCTGAAGATGGAGCTGAAGAAACTCCAATATGTATTCATCGTGCCCCTTTAAGCACACATGAAAGAATGATTGGTTTTTTAATTGAACATTATGGTGGTGATTTTCCACTATGGCTAGCTCCTGTACAAGTTACTGTATTGCCTGTTTCAGAAAAGGCAAATGTATATGCCAAAGAGATATATAATAAATTGTTTGATTCCGAAATCAGAGTCAAAATTGATGACAGACCCGATAAAATTGGTGCAAAAATTCGTCAAGCAGAAATTGATAAAATCAATATCATGATTATAGTAGGTGAAAAGGAAAAAGATACAGAAACTATATCCGTACGACGTCGCTTTAGCGGTGATTTAGGTATTATGAAACTTGGTGAGTTGATTATCCAATTACATGAAGAAATAAAACAAAGGAGAAATACTAATCGCAAAGAAGAATAAAATTCGTGTGAATGAAGGCATCATTGCTGATGAAGTAAGATTGATCGGCGCTGATGGTAACCAATTTGGAATTGTAAGTGTTTCAGACGCGCTTGAAGAAGCAAGCGAAGCAGAATTAGACTTAGTGGAAATATCTCCCAATGCGAAACCGCCGGTCTGTAAAATAATGGACTACGGAAAGTTTAAATACGAAGAGCAAAAACGGGAACAGCAAAGTAAGAAAAAACAACATGTTGTTAAAATAAAAGAAATTAGAGTGCGACCAAGAATTGATCAACATGATTTGGAAACTAAAGTAAATATGGGTCGTAAATTTTTAAAAGATGGATGTAAATTAAAGGTTACATTAATGTTTCGCGGACGTGAAATGTCACGTCTTGACTTAGGCGAAATAGTGCTAGATAAAGTTGCAGAAATGCTTACTGATATAGCTGAGATCGAAAAACGAGATCCGATGGAAGGCAGAAGATTAACAGTAATGTATACTGCAAAGTAGGAGAAAGGGATGCCAAAACAAAAAACACGACGCGGTGCAGCTAAACGGTTCAGATTAACAGGAACCGGAAAACTGAAACGCAATAAAGCAAACCATAGACACATGCTAATAAGACGTTCTAAAACCGTTAAACGCAAGATGCGTAATGCAGGTTTAGTTTCTAAATCTGATGAACGGAAAGTACGTCGTATGTTGTCGGTTTAAGGAGGGATAGATGCCACGAGCAAACAGTTCTGTCCCTAGGCATAGAAGACATCGAAAACTAATAAAGCAGGCCAAAGGCTACTATGGTGCCCGGAGCCGCACGTTTAAAGCTGCAAAAGATGCAGTGTGGAAAGCAGGTTTATATGCTTACCGAGACCGCAGACAAAGAAAACGACAATTTCGTCGTCTCTGGATTACGCGGATAAATGCGGCGGCACGGTTAAACGGAATGTCCTATTCTGCTTTTATAGCCGGTATGAATGATAAAGGATTGGAGTTAAATCGAAAAGTATTAGCAGATTTAGCAGTACACAATCCAAATACATTCACTGAACTGGTAAAATCGATTAAAAAATAACTATGTCTTTGAAAGACAAAATCGGGGCAGTTCGGAATGATTTCCGAGCTGCGCTCGATAATTTTCCAAGTGATCCAATCAAGATAGATGAATTACGCGTTCGATTTTTAGGACGTAAGGGTGAAGTCGCGCAATTATTTAGCACGATGGGTTCGATTGTTCCTAAAGAAAGAGCTAACGCAGGTAAACTACTTAATGATTTAAAGATTGAAGTACAATCATTATTCGATATAGCAGTAAAGAGTGTTAGTAAAAATCAAAGAAAAATAACTGATAGCGTAGACTACACACTTCCCGGAGTTGATATTACCACCGGTTCAATTCATCCAATTGAGCAAACATTAATAGAGGTAAAAGATATTTTTAAATCAATCGGATTCTCAATTGCCTACGGTCCTGAGATTGACGATGAATACCATAATTTTGAAGCCTTAAATATACCTAAACATCATCCAGCACGTGATATGCAGGATACATTTTTTGTCAAAGATAATGCGGTATTAAGAACACATACTTCAAATGTCCAAATTCATTTGATGGAAAATCAAGAGCCACCAATTAGGCATATTGTTCCCGGTAGAGTTTATAGAAATGAAGCCATCAGTTATAAAAGTTTTTGTCTATTTCATCAAGTTGAAGGACTATACGTTGATAAAAACGTATCCTTTTCTGAATTAAAAGGTACAATAGACTATTTTGCAAGACGGATGTTTGGTGATGATTTAAAAATTAGATTTAGACCAAGTTATTTTCCCTTTACCGAACCAAGTGCAGAAGTTGATATTTGGAATTCTGAACGCAATCAATGGTTAGAAATATTAGGTTGCGGAATGGTCAATCCTAAAGTATTTGAAAATGTAGGTTATGATTCCAATATATGGCATGGTTACGCATTTGGCATGGGAATTGAGCGTATAGCCATGCTAAAATATAAAATACAAGATATACGTCATTTTTACAGAAATGATATTCGATTTCTGGAGCAATTCTAATGATATTATCAATTAATTGGTTAAGACAATACGTTGATATAAAAGAATCTACCCAAGAGTTAGCGGATATGTTGACAATGGTAGGTTTTGAAGCAGAAATTGATACAGACTTATCAAATTTAAAGAAAATTGTAACGGCAAAAGTTGAATCTGTGGCAAAACATCCAAATGCTGATAAGTTATCGATATGTCAAGTTAATGATGGCGACGAAATAGTTTCAGTAGTTTGTGGTGCTCCTAATGTTGAAGCAGGTCAAAAAGTTGTATTTGCTAAAGTAGGAGCAATCTTACCCGGAAATTTTGAAATTAGAAAAGCTAAAATTCGCGGTGAAGTAAGTTTTGGAATGATCTGTGCTGAAGACGAATTGGGTATATCAGAAGAGCATGAAGGTATAATGGTTTTATCGGACATTACAGAAATCGGGCTTCCGGCCTCCGATATTCTAAATGAAAAATACGCCGCACTTGAATTGGATATCACACCTAACAGACCTGACGCATTATCGCATTATGGAATTGCACGTGAAATAGCTTTGAAAACTAATCGGAAATTGAAATTTCCGGAAGTAAAAGAAATCAAACCGGTTGGAACTAAAGAAAAAATAACTATCAACATTTCTGATCCTGATGGATGTCCACGGTATATTGCCGGAGTGGTAGATAATATCAAAATCGGACCAAGCCCCAATTGGATGAAGGAATTATTAGAATCTGCCGGACAACGAAGCATTAATAATGTAGTTGATATTTCAAATTTTGTACTATTGGAGATGGGCCATCCAACGCATATTTTTGATTATGCACAATTACCAACAAATACCATTGGCGTTAGACGTGCTACAAAAGGGGAAAGTTTTGTTACTCTCGACGAGGAAGTACATACGCTTGATAAGAGGCATTTATTGATAACTGACGGCAAAAAACCGGTCGCTCTTGCGGGAATTATGGGTGGATTAGGTTCAGCAGTCTATGATGATACAAAAAAAGTATTAATTGAAAGCGCATATTTTGATCCCATCACAATTAGAATAGGGTCGAAGTCATTAGGAATGTTGACAGAATCATCACGTAGATTTGAACGCGGCGCTGATCCCGATGGAGCAGTTACCGCATTTTGGAGA
>JBHPEE010000047.1:0-15351 GCA_042577295.1 Fidelibacterota bacterium
ATTATGTAAATAACAATTTTGGCATAATAATTGTTAAATTATATTCAAAGAAGATTTTTTTTAAAAATATTATCTAATAGGGTTTAAAAATGATAGCATTCTTTATTAAGCTGTTTGTCATGCTAGTTGTCATATTATTCTAAAATCAGAATGATAGTATAGACATAGCCGATCACATCAAGTTTTTGAGAAACAATTTGATCGAAATTATTTTAAAATTATTAAAAAATAAGAGGAATATGAAAACATTATTGGGCATAATATTTATAATCTTACCATCTTTGTTAGTGTCACAACAAGTTGCTGACACAACTTACAATCCAATAATTCATAATCCAGCATATGAATTAGGTAAAGGGTCTGTAATATTTATTGACGAGGGACATTATAATTTAAATACTAAGAATGGTAGATATCAATCTTTCTCAAATCTATTGGAAAGAGATGGATATAATGTTCTGCCATATAAAAGTATATTCACTGAGAATGAATTATCTAAAGGTAAAATCCTTGTAATATCAAATGCATTAAATGAGAATGTTGAGGATTGGGTTATACCTAATCCTTCAGCTTTCACAAAATCAGAAATTGATGAGATAAGACAATGGGTTTTTGAAGGTGGAAATCTATTTTTAATTGCTGATCATATGCCTATAGCCGATGCATCAAAAGCCCTCGCTAAAGCATTTGGCTTTAAGTTCACCAATGGATTTGTATTTGATTCTCGTACTGAGTGGAGTGTATCCAGGGACCCGGCGATTTTCAATTTAAATGAAAAGACACTTGTTGAGAGTATAATTACAAAAGGAAGAGATTCTACTGAAAGTGTCAAGCAAATTGCATCTTTTACCGGTCAAGGATTTAAAATACCGGGTGATGCTACCCCGGTTTTGATTTTTGATGAAAATTACATTAATCTATTACCTGATACATCTTGGGTCTTTGAGGAAAAAACCTCTAAAATAAATGTAAACGGTTGGTCCCAAGGTGCATATAAAAAATATGGAAAAGGAAGAGTTGTTGCGTTTGGAGAAGCCGCAATGTTTACAGCCCAATTAGTTGGTCCCAATAGAATTAAAGCAGGAATGAATAGTGACGTTGCACCACAAAATTATAAATTACTATTAAATATTATTCATTGGTTAGATGGGATACTTGAATAGTGCTTATATATACACAGTAATAGACAACTTCGTAGAAAAATTATTTAACCATTCTGTCCCAAAAACGTGTCCTAATACAAACGGTTAATTGGAGCGTACCAAAAACATATATTTCTAAAATTTGATACCGCAATGACTTTTTAAGACAACAAAATGTTTATTCAGAGGTCTAATAATTAAGAAAATTTAGGATCTAACCATGAAAATCAAACATTTATTTGTATTATTTCTACTGACTTTTCTATTATTTGGAATACTTACAATTATTCTTATTAATACTCCCTTTGGTCTATTATTTAATGTGAGTATGTATCTATCAATTACAGGTTTGTTAAGCTCACTTATAATATTTTTTTATTTGCTCATTTCATCAAAGAAAATCTTAATTAAGGCTGGTGGAGTATTGATGTTTGTATTAACTATTATTCTTTTTATTAGTATTATTTTAATTACAAATGATTATCGTATACTTTATTTCAAGTCACCAATACCTAATCCTACAAAAACTGAATGGCAAGAGGATCTGAGTTATCTTTCATCTCAAATGCGCACTATACATCCTGATATCTATTCAATGATTTCTAAAAGGAGTTTAGATTCGTTAGAAAATGAAATTAATGAACGGATTCCCAACAGTGATGATAGCGATATACTTATGGACATTTTCAAATTCACAGCAGCTCCAAATGATGCTCACACCTTTCCTTTTATTTTCTTTCCCTGCTTTGATTTACACAGTTTGCCAATTCAGATATATGGTTTTCCTGATGGCTGGTATGTTGTTGAGGCTGGTAGGGGATACAAGGAATTGATAGGGTCAAAAATAATTAATATTGGTTCTCAAGATATCAATGAAATATATAACAAGTATCCCATACTTCTTGGGGTCGAAAATGAACAATCAAGGAAAGAACGATTTACATATATGGTTGTAATACCTGAATGGCTAAAATATCATAAAATAGTAAACACCATTAATAAAGTTGACTTTACTTTGGAGAACCAAGATGGTATTCAATATACAAAGAGACTTCCAAGCTATAAGTATTTCCCGCCGTTTATATGGTCAAGTATTGCTGAAATAGAAAATGACAAACCATATGTTTACACTAATCCAAGAAAAGATTGGTATCAGTTTACACCGATTAATAATGACAAAGTATTATACATAGAATATCATCAATGTGATAATCAATCCGGGAAGGAAACAGTTGCTGAATTTGCTCTAAATTTAGAGGAGCATTTAGCCAATATAGATTATGAACGTTATATTATTGACCTAAGGAGCAATGATGGTGGAAATAATAATGTCAATAGAGAACTTATCCGTGTTATTCGTGATTCTGAAAAGATAAACCAATTAGGAAAATTATATGTTTTAATCGGCCGTCGTACTTTTTCTGCTGCGGTTATGTTTGCCAATCAGCTGCAAATGCAAACAGATGCTATATTTGTTGGAGAGGCAACAAGTCAAGGACCAGTATTTTACGGTCAACCTTTTCTGATTGAACTTCCAAATTCCAAATTAATTATTGGAATTTCATCCAATCATACAATCGGAGGTCTACCGCTTGACAATAGAAAATCAATTGAACCAGATATTAAAATTGAATATACTATCGAAGACTTCCTAAACAAACAAGATCCGACAATAGAGAAAGCATTGAATTTTAAAGTTGAGAAGCAGATACAGCCATATACAAAAAATAATTCAGTTAATATAGAAGGTAAGTATTCAATGAGCCAAAGAGATTTCGTTGATATTGATAAGCTCAACGGGAATTTATTTATCGAAATAACAGATTTTGTTCCTAATAGCATGGCTAGATTTAATAGTGAGCTACATCCCGATGATGAGAATCGGTTTTGGACAAAGTTGGAAGGCGTCTCATTGGAAGTAGATCTTGGAATTTCTGGGAAACAATTAGTCCTTAATTGGATGGGGGAATCTATCAAATTGGAGAAAATTTCGGAAGATGTTAAACTGGCTATGAAATTATTAATGGACGGTGAAATTTTAACAGGACTTAAAGAAATAACCAATAGCCAGAAATTTTATAAAAATTTATACAATAATTTAGAACAAATATTAAATACCCTGGGATATCAACTTATGGGGGAAGACAATTTAATTGATGCCGTAAATGTCTTTGAATTAAATGTCGAATTATATCCTGAATCATCTAATGTATATGATAGTTTAGCAGAGGCATATATGAACCGAGGAGAATTAAAGTTGGCAATTGAGTTTTATAAGCGATCTCTTGAATTAAATCCTAACAATAATAATGCTATTAAAATGTTAAAGCAATTGAACTAGTATAGCAATGAATATTAAATATTAATGGACAGAATTGTACAATTGTAGACCAAAACATAGCGTGGTTGGAGCACACTTTTGAAAATCCTTTTCGTGGAGCAGTGGCCTTTTATGCCACAACTCAGTTTCCACAACTAAAACTATCCAAATAACAGGTGTTCCGATTAATATTTAGATAGGATTATTATTTAGCCAATAGACTAAATAGTATTTTCAAAATTGATCCAGTTCATAAAATTTAAATCAATGAAAGAAAACTTCACTTTAACCATTGTCTATGAAATTACTGATCGCTTTCTTTTTGCATATTTGTAAACGTGTCCACACAAAGAGTGTCCACAATACAGTATTGTTTGACTTTATTTGATTATAGTCAACTGTATCAGTAGGTTCACAAAAAAAACAAAACCACGTCGTGAAACAGGGTTTTTGGGGGGTGGGCGATGGCAGGCTCGAACTGCCGACCTCTGCCGTGTGGAGTCCGTGTTCTACGAGGAACGAAATTAAAAAAGTACTATAACCGTGCTATACTATTGTCCACTACTATCCACTTGTGTCATTTCTTTATATACAGCCTCAATCCCGATTGGCAAGTAGTATGGCCAATTAAAATCATCATATCCGTCGAGTTTTGTTTCTTCTAGTGATTTACCCATTATAATTGCTTGAGAAATTGCTTCCCTTAAATCCACTAAATATTGGATTTGCTCATTTATGGAATCTCTATCTGATAAATCACCATGTCCTGGTATTACATGTTCAATGTCCCAAGAACTGATTCTTTTTAATATATTAATCCAATTCTCTGTATTAGAACCAGCTTCAAAATCTATATATGGATAGGCACCATGAAAAAACAGATCACCCAAATGAACCGTATTTTGATTTTTAAAATACACTATTGTATTTCCAGATGTATGCCCTGGACCAAAATAATATAATCTAATTTCCTCGTCTCCGATATCAATTTTTAGCGAATCGGAAAAAGTCTTATCAGGTGTTACTAGATCTATAGTTTTTAATTCTGTAAGCTGCGATTCAGTGGTAATCACTGCTTCATTCAACTCTGCTAAGCTTGTTTCTTCATTTTCTATGTAGTTAGAGATTTCTTCTTTAAGACCAGCAATATATTGAGGATATCTATTTTCTATGTCATTTTTCAACCTATCCATTCCAAACATAGTTAAATTATCAGCTAAGTTTTCCTGTGCAATTACTTTTGCTGAACCAAGAAACTCTTGAACGCCTCTGACGTGATCTGGATGGTAATGCGTAAGTACTACGTATTTAATTGGTTTATCTGATATAGTTCTGATTTCATCTAATATTTGTTTTCCATATGACGGGGTATATCCGCCATCTACAACTAAAATACTTGTGTCTGCTACAAGAAATGCAACGTTACCACCAAATCCTGATATCATATATAGATTATCATCAATATTCACAAGATTTGATTCACCATAACCAGTAGTTAAGAGTATACAGCATATTATAGATGTTAATATGATTTGTAAAAAGATACCCTTTGATTTATCATTATTTTTCATTACTTATATCCTTATAATTATAAAATCAATCAGATGTAGTACTTATAATTTTAGTTAATAACCTATTAAATAAATCGTGTTTTTCCACCATAACACCATGTCCAACACCTTTAACAATTTTTACATCAAAGCTTGAAGTATATTTTCTCGCCATTTCAATATCAGAAGGTTTTCTATCTGAATTGATGCATGTAATTGGAATCTTGAGTGCCTCTAAATTAATTGTTAATGAGTTCGATCGCCATTTGAAATATTCCGCTAATGAGGCTATCCAACCCGTTTTATATTCTGCTTTGCTAGGATTAGCTATTAGTCTATCCTCAACTAAAAACATTCTCCTTTCAATTTCATATTCGATCTGCTCTGGTGTAAAATTTTGCTCAACATTATGGAATACATCTACAGGAACCAGACCTATAATGATATTTGGCATTTGCATTGCTACTTCAATGATTACAGCACTTCCCATTGAATGGCCAACAAGAACGGCTTTTTTCACATTAAGATGCTCTATTACTAATTTAACATCTTCGCCAAATGCTTCCATTGTCCACTTATCACGTTTGTTTCCTGATTTTCCAAATCCAACTAAATCAAGCGTTATAACTCTATGATTTTTTGAAAAGTACTTTTTTTGATTACTCCAGCTCGTCTGGTCTCCAAGCCAACCGTGAACAAAAATAATGTCTGGGAATCCATGGCCTTCAACTGAATACGCTATTCGATTACCATCTTTAGATATAATGTAGTTTTCGGTATCATTCCCATAGTTGATCGAAATCATTACCACTAAAAGTAATCGAGAAATAACAATTGGATATATTTTTTTCAAGATTGTTTATTTTTAAATAATATTACTAGTCAACTTTCTTCTTTTGAAAAATTTCCGATGTTTTAATTTTCTTCGTTTTCCTTTTCTTTCATGGTCTTCTATTTCTGATGGTATAATAATAGCAAATCCTTAACAGAAGACTGTAAATGGGTCTCGAATGTTTTCAACATTAATTGATTATTTTTAAGTCTGCAAAATATGCAACACTTCCCGGTCCAATCCATAAACCGATCGAACCTTTTTCAGAAAGATTCTGTTTTAAATCATTAACTATTAGTGTTGGTTGTTCTGCGTCATTGACAAAAAGTCGGGCGTTTTTATCTTTTATTACAATTTTTAGCTTTGTCCAATTATCTTTATCTATATCTACATATGTCTCATATTTGCTGGGTGATTCTTCCCTTAGTTTATACCAAGGATATTCAGGATGAGATATAAATTGAACTGTATGATTTCTCCTCAGCTGTTCATCTGATCTTGAATTAGTAGGTCTTATATATATGCAATCAAATTTTGAATTATCACTATTTAGATGAAATGCAATGCCAACAAAACCACGAGCTTGAGAAATTGCATTATTTGATAGTTTCCCTAACAAGAGTACTTCTATAGTACCATTTTTAAATTTTGTATCCTTTACTCGAACGATTGTATCCTCATAATAAGTACTTTGATCAAGTTCAGTAACTTTTACTGCTTCTTTACCTAAATATTGAACAGATGCTATTTTTGTATTTATTGGCAATAGGTTGTCAAAATTCTGCAGTGGATAACTTGATATTTCTTCCTGCCCTAATCCAAAATTGGTTGTTACTGCTATCAGTAAAATAATTATTGTAGATTTAATTTTCATTATTAGTCTTAATCCTTTTATATAATACTTTGACAGTTAATTACACATATTGGTTGTCTTGGTTTCTATGCAAATTAGTCTGCTTGTTTTTAGACACGTTTTTGGGATTTATTGTTTTGTTAACTGCACAGAATGCGTATCACCAATGGGGGTATCATAAAACCTGTGCATAACACAAATTCTATGCTGTTTCTTTCCTCAATCTTAACAATGAAAATACTGTTAGAGTCCCAAATGAAATTGCAATGATTATTAAATAATAAAATAGACTATTCATACCGTTAACAAATACATTATGCACTAATATTGATTTCAGGGCACTAAGGTTGTTCATTCCCCATAAAAACGCAATAAAATCAACAATAAAATGAAAAATAATTCCAGGAACTATTGATTTTGATAAATATGCAAGATAGCCCCAACCTAAAGAACCAATTACAAATATTGGCCAAATAATTAACGGAAGGAAATGAATAATAGTAAAGATTAGTGCGACTATAAAAATTGCTACGATTGCTTTGTGTTTTTCTTCAATAATCTTTTGAGCATAGCCCCTCCAAGCAGTTTCTTCAACAAAGCCTGTAATTAGAGCAGCAATAAATATCAGGGAGATAGCGGTTGTTATTGGAATTGTATTTAAAGCTTCTAATAGCTGTACTTGTTGTAGCGGCACTTCTGCGAGAAGATATCCCAAAAATGAAAATGCAATAAGCGTTATTGAAAAAGGGATACCAGTTATGATTGCCCATTTTTTTCCACCAGGAATCATCCTTTTAGTTCTTGATAATTCTTTTCTTCTTATAGAATTAGAAAATGGCCATCCTTTTCCAGATAAGAATCCCCAAAAAATCCAAACATATAACAGACCAATTAATAATGCCCAAGGTACGTTTGGCTGAACTGCTAAATTCTTTGAAACAAGAAAAAATATCGGCATAACTCCCACAACCTGTATCAACATTCCAACTATAAATGCTCTGATAATTGCGGGTATTTTATTCCATAAATTGATTATGCTATTTTTCATAATGCTAACTCCCTTTTGTTGTAATAAATTAATGATAATTTGACAACAATGTATTAAAATAGTTACCAAATATTATAGCAATCAACGTCATTATGTTGATGCTCTGTCTTGACAAGGAAGTGCCATAAAGCCATTTTCTCTTCGTGAAGAATATTTTTAAGAAATGACAAAAAGAGAAATTATTAGATTAGTTCACGATACAGAAAATCCACTTATTAAAGCAGGAGAAAATCATAATTTTAATTATATTTGGATTGTAGTTACGGGAGGAAGATTATTTTGTCGTCAATATGATCTTAGTGAAAGAAGTTGGTATTCGACTTTTCTAAATAATCCAAACGGGTATATTAAGTGCGGAGATACCATTATAAAAGTGAACGGTGTTATTCCTAATGATTTAAACCAAATAAACTACAATATTAATAAAGCATATATTGAAAAATATGCTAATAGATTTAATTCTTTATCTCACTATGCTCACGAAATGACAGAAGCACGTTTTATGGAAAAAACGATGGAACTAAGACCAATAATCGAAGAATAAATTTGATAAACCCTGCTTTACATAGAAAGTGATACATAACCATTCTATAGTAGTGAGGCACTTATTTTAACAGATTTGCATCCACAGAAAGTGCACCAAAATCCACCGTTTTTGACACTATCAAATTAGACTGTATGTTTTGGGATACGTTTTTGAGACTAATCTAACGGACACCGCGAAAAAGTACACAGCACAAAAAAAGTGTGCTCCAACTGTGCTATTTTTTTGTCCATTTATGTCTATTTCTGGCTACTTCTAACCATTACTGTCACTTTGCTAAACGCTACAAATTGCCACAATAAAACAGTGATTCCCCTTCGACAATACCTATTTACCGACGAGGAATTTAATCGTGGGCGATACTCGGCTTGAACGGGTAGCCTCTGCCGTGTGAAGATAGTGCCAATTTCAATTTTGTCGAGGATAACTATGATACTTTTTTATTGTGTGTCCATAAACCAATTTATTTGAGTGCTTTTGATCGCATTTGATCACAAAGATAACAGTTTGTGAAGACAGAGCTTTAAGAGGGTCTATTTTGAAATTGTAGCACTGTTATAGCATACTAATCTTAAAATATTCTCCAATACCTTTTGTATTTATTCATTGGTTGTTAAAGTATTATAGAGATGTGTTTGATTTGGTAAATGCTGATAAAATTAGTCCTGGCTCTGAGTTGTTTTCTATTGGACCTAGGAACCAATCCAGTGACATTTCAGAAATTGAAGAAGGAAGAGTATGCCCACCTCGAAATTCGTAATAAGTTACATCATAACCCATATTTATGAAATTCGGTAAAATGTAGTCCCTACTTCCTTCCACAGGTAATACAGGATCATTTGTTCCATGCGAAATGTATATTTTTGGTTTTCCTACAGGATCTACACTAATAACATATCCGGGTGAATAACCAATAAGATGACTGAAAAGATCTCCATTAGAAATACCTAAAGATAGAGCATATGTAGCTCCATCAGAAAAACCACACAAAGCGATGTGTTCTGGATCAATATTACATCGATTGAAAACATACTTGAGTGCTTTATCTATAACTTGAACATCGTCCCCATAATCTTCTATTATTAAATCCCATGTTCTAGACTGTGAATCAATAGCTATAAAAATCATATCTCTAGCTTCAGCACGATCATAATAACTCTTCCAAAAGTTACTGTTACCGCCGGCACCGTGAAAAGCAACCATCAAGGGCATTGTTTTATCAGGAGAGTAACTTTCCGGGACATATAAGATTCCATCCTTATTTCCACCGAAAACAAGCTGAGTTAACCCTTTTGTCGCTATCTGTTTCGGCACAACCAACTGAGCAGTTAATCGTGGATCTCCAGTTCCCACATCCTCTTTGCAACTAATAAAAAGTAACATTGCCAATGCAATGATAGGGATCATTTTAAATTTGTTCCTTAATTCGTTTGACTGGTCTCTCATGGTTTTTATTGGTTTTATTGCTTAGACAACTGATAAACCTAATGGTTGTCCTTTCCAATCTTATGATAATAATAGTTCATAAATAATCTCAAATATTATTGGTCTTTAGACATGCTGAAAGTAGAAAATCGCCAGTATGCAGTCGGTTTCTATGTATAACAACAAGCGTCTTCCGACGAGATAGCAATGACCAATCAATCCATTAGTGTCCTTTTTATTTATTAATTTGGATAATTAAGTGTAGCTTTTTACTTAATACATGTGTCATAATTTAATCCTTACATATTTTAATGAATGAAATGAATTATATTAAACAAATAGCATTTATATCATTGTCTATGTTAATTGTAACATGCTCACTTTTTACAAAACCAGATGAAAACAACGAAGACCCTATTGAATCAATTATCAATTCTGTAAATATTGATTCTTTAACAAATTATGTTAATATATTATCAGGTGAAATACCCGTTATAATATATAATCAGGAAGAACAAATAACCTCCAGACATAGTGAGCATGATGGCAACGTTACAGCTGGAAAATATTTGTATACAAAATTGAATGAATACAATTTAACCGTTTCTAATCAATACAATGAATCAGCCAGGAATATAATTGCCACCCAAACAGGGCGTGAGCATCCTGATCAAATATACATTATTTGTGCTCATTATGACTGCTATCCAGATAGCTCAATTGCCCCTGGTGCAGATGACAATGCTAGTGGCACTGCTGCTGTAATAGAAGCAGCACGAATTATCTCTCAATTTGAAACAACATATACTATAGTCTATGCCCTGTGGGATGAAGAAGAACAAGGCTTGCTCGGTAGTATATATTATGCAGCATTGGCAAATGCGAAAAATGTCAATATCCTTGGAGTTATCAATATCGATATGATTGGTTGGGATAGTGATAATGATCGCACAATATTAATAAATACTAGAACTGAACCAAACTCAATTCCCATATCTGATAAAGCTTTGTATGTAATTGAGGAATATGGTTTAGGATTAAATCCTGAAATTGTATTACCAGGATCCGGTTCAGACAATCTTGTTTTTTGGTATTTTGGATTCAATGCAATTGGAATTGAAGAACATTGGGCTATTGATTGGAACGATCATTATCACACAACTGAAGATCAAATAGACAATTTTAATATTCCCTACTTTCATGAAGCATCAAAACTTGCCATCGGAACAATCGCCGAATTAGCAGAAATTTTGTAGTCAATCTTAATTATTCACATAAAAGGGATTTATAAGGTGTTCGCCAATATGCAGTCAGTTTTTATGTATAAAAAGAAGCATCTACCAACGGCATAACAATGGCCTCTGATACCACGGCTAATCCAAAGTGATACTAAGATTTAAAAGATTAATAATCTTAGCCCTGTCCTATCAAGTCAACGCTAGTCAATAATATGATTATCGTCAATTTATGTGTCCACAATCGGGTATTATTTGACTTTATTTGATTATAGTTGACTGACTCAAAAGGCTGCTTACAAATATAATAACTCGTCGTGAAACTGGGTTTTTAGAGGTTGGGCGATGGCAGGCTCGAACTGCCGACCTCTGCCGTGTGAAGACAGTGTTCTACGAGGAAAGATTTTAAAAGTGTGCTACAATAGTTCTACACTTTTGTCCATTACTGACCACTTGTGTCCACAGAAAACGTTGCCATAATACTATTTTCTTTCAAACTCATTAATTAGATCCTACTTCTTGATAATTGTCAATTGTATTCCGACAAACATCTTCATATTTTCTAATAATTGCAAATTTCCTCTTTCAAATTCTAAAATTCTTTCTGCAATAATTTTTTCCAAAAAGCATAGTCATTAATATTGTAGATGTGTTTGGAATAAAATTAAAAGTTTTGTACTTTTAATAATTGGACAGATTTGATTTGAAAGTCAAATTGTTACTTTTAAATATATTATCGAATATTTGAAAGAAAATCAGATGACATTAAGGTAATTGCCAAAAAAAAGTTCGAGAGTTAAATGGAACCGATTGCATTCCTAAAGGATGGAGTAAGTCGTAAGTGGACGGGTATCTACTTACGCGTACTTTCGGTCATAGTTGGATTTAGTGCTTTGGCACATATTAGTAGTACCTTTAGCCTCGTTAGCAATCCATGGGGCGGTGAAATAACCCTCCCAATGCGCATCTTAGATGTTGTTTTACTAGTATTTAATATCGTGGTCGCAATTGGGTTGTGGCTCAAGAAACCATGGGCGGTTGTTGTTTTGGTTGCTGGAATCGTTCTCTTCCAGATTATACCATTCACCATTTTCCGCCAATATTTTATATTGACGCCGGAGCATGGGAGAATGCTTAATAAACTCATGACTTCGGACCTGATAATGTTAGCGATACTGGCAATTTTACTTTTCAAAAGAAAATAATCAACCCAATAGGTTTAAGAACTTTCTAGACTACTAACTCCTGGAATAAGAATAGTATATATGAATGTGTCGGAATCTGCCGTTTTTGACACACCTAAATTAGCCAGTTTGTTTTGAGACACGTTTTTGGGACTAATTGCTTACATGAATCCGCAGAAAGTATATCCACATTGGCGATATTATGTAAATATATTTTAATTGTTAATTATGCTAATGGAAACCTAATTTAGCCCACCACTCACAAAATACACTTATCGCGGATTCGTGCTTAATTTTCACAACTAACAAGGAGGAGAAAAATGTCACTCAAAACCGTATTTCTATTAAGTGCTGTAGTCTCTGGCTTCTTTGCACTTGTTTCCCTGTTAATACCTGTTACTATGCTATCTTGGTATGGTCCTATTTACACTGACACTTTAGTAATGATGACCCGTTACTTTGGTGTTGGCTTATTAGCCATCGCATTTGTTTCGTTCTTTTTAAAGGACGCTGAATTAACTAAAGAAGTTAAATCAGTGGTATTGGCACTGATAATAAGTGATATTGTTGGTTTTGTTGTTTCTTTATGGGCTACAACAACCAACATATTGAATAACTTTGGTTGGTTAAATGTAATTATTTACGGATTCTTTACTATAGCTCTATACTCAGTTTATAAGAAGAAGTAGAAATAGAAACAAAAAAGAAAGACGAGGTAGGTTATCCTAATAATAGTATTTTTATTTCAAAGACCTGCCTCGTCCATTAAATTTTATACTCTCTGTCTTAGTAGTGAAATGCTACACGGTAATTCTCTTGTCGTGAGACACTTATTTTAACAGATTTGCATCTATAGAAAGTGTATCCACAATGTGAGTATATTTGAGACTCTAAATTGAATGAGTGGCTATATATGCCTTTTAACACATCCAGTGCTTTACCAATATCCGATGGTCATCCCATTCAAAGCATTCCACCTCTTTCGGACATTCTTTCAACATTAAAGGTTGCCTTCATAATGTGTACTCTATTTAATGATATTTATAGTTAAAAAAGTAGGTTTAATAAATAACCTACTATAACGATGCCAATAGCGACAATTCCAACAAAAGCCACAATAAGCTGTGTTTTTAATACCTTTTTTAAAATAATAATTTCTGGTAAAGACAATCCAATTACTGACATCATAAATGCTAAAGCAGTACCAAGCGATACTCCCTTTTCAATTAAAACACTTATAATCGGTATAATTCCTGCAGCATTGGAATATAATGGTATTCCTAATAAAATTGCCAGTGGTACTGAATACCAATGAGCTTTATTCATTAACTCAGATAAATATTCATCGGGTATAAAACCGTGTGCGCCTGCCCCTACGGCTATACCAATAACAATATATATCCAAATCTTACCAACAATATCCTTAACCGCTGTAATACCTGCATTGATACGGTCTGTTACCATTAGTTTCTTTGATATTGACTCAGCTTGATTGGCTTGTATTTGATATACCCAATCAGCAACATATTTCTCCAGTTTTAATATTCCAATCAACCATCCTGAAAAAATTGCAACTGTAAGTCCTGTTGTAATATATATTGCAGTTACCTTCCAACCAAACAGACCGATTAATAATATTACTGCAACTTCATTAATCATTGGTGCGGCTATAAGGAATGAAAATGTTATGCCGATTGGTATACCTGCTTCAACAAATCCCAAGAATAGTGGAATGGCTGAGCAAGAGCAAAAGGGTGTAACGATGCCTAAAAGTGCTGCCAATAAATTTCCAGTAAATAACGATTTACCTTCTAATGCTTTTCTAGTTTTTTCTGGAGAAAACCAAGTACGGATTATGCCAACAAAAAAGATTATCAATATTAATAGTAACAACACTTTTGGCACTTCATATATAAAAAATCGAATACTTTCTGTAAGATGTTCACCTTCTGTCATTCGCAGGATATCATCAACTATAAAATTTGAGATAGGTTGTAGGGTCTTGTAAACAAGAATCCAAATAGGTAATAATATGATAATGATTATCTTTAGCTTTTTCATAAGTCCCTTAATAACTGATAAATATGTAATAAATTCCTATTCCGATAAATACTACGGAAACTATTTTTCTAAAAACAGTCTCAAAAGATTTCACTCTATTAAAATTTTTACTAATGTTTGAGGCTGAGTAGGCTATGATCCAAGTAAAGATTAATGAAGGTATTCCTGTGGCAATGGCAAAAACAATCGGCAAGTATAGTCCCGACACATTTGTTAATGTTAAGGGCATTAGCATACCAAAATACAATACTCCACTATAAGGACAAAAAGCCAGTGCAAATACTATTCCCATTAAGAGTACATCCGTATATCTATTTTGATTTAAATGCTGTGCCTTTTTACTGAGTATCCCAGAACCTTTGAAATTCGGCTTAATTGTACCGAGCATAAGTAAACCAACAATAATTAGAAGAGGTCCCAATAGTTTCTCACCCCATTGTTGGATAAATTCAGAAATCGCAAATTGGCTTGCACCAAAATATATCAATAATCCGATAGATGTATATGTTATTGCCCGACCAACTATATAAAGTGCTCCCCGAATCAACACCTGTTTTCTATCATTAAAATCCTTACTAATATATCCAATAGCTGTAATATTTGTAGCTAAAGGGCAGGGGCTTATAGCAGTCATCAATCCTAATAAGAAAGCCGATAGAATTGGTAATTGCGAGTTTTCAAATAGACTGGTCAGAAAATTCATCTATTTTAACATTTTATCAATTTCATCAGTTATAAATTCGCTCAATTTCAAAGGATTACTAACGGCATTCATAAATGCTTGATTTGTCAAATTAACTGTGTCAGTATCTGAAACAAATAAGAGTGTCTGACCAGATACTTTAAGTGTACTTGCTAAAACTTTACTGTCGTCATCATCTAAATTAATGGATTCAAAAGAGATTGTCTTATCTGCTAACTCAATGGCATAATAGTCGTTTAATATTTCTTTTGTGACCTTTTCAACCGTCTTGCATGTTGTACAACGACGAGTGCCATGAAAATAGTACCCTTTCACGGTACTTGTGATTTCTTTTTTATTATTTTCAACAGCGGGTGTATCATTTGACTGACAATTTATAAAACTCAGCACAAGGAATCCTGTAAGTAGATAAAATAGTGTCTGTTTCATTTTGATTTATATATTTTTAAGTAAA
>JBHPEE010000048.1:0-15315 GCA_042577295.1 Fidelibacterota bacterium
ACCGCTGAATCGATTGCTGCAGTTTATAAAAGAAGGCATTCTATTAAAGGCTTAAGATTTACTTACGAACCAGAATACTTAAGATTTTTCCAGGCTAGGTTTGAACCCATTAAATAGTTGAATTATAGAGATATTGTTTACAACGTCTCTACGTATATTTGATGAAAAATAATCCGATTTATAAAGCACAATGCTTCGGCAATGTCGAACCAATTGAATATATGGTTCCCTACTCTAATTTGCGATCCTTGGTTGTTGGGCAATGCATTAAATTCTCAAAAAATATATTGTACAAAGAACTCGGTATCACAAATGGCGATTTCTTGGTATCAATCAATAAAACTGCAAATTGGCTCGCAAATCAAAATATTGTTAAGGGAGATAGAGTCTTTGCAACAAACATTCAATCGCCAATAATGGAAATCTTGAGCTATGCCATATGGAGCATAGGGGCCGTATTGGTCATTGCTAATGAAAAAGAAATTGAAATAGCCATCACTAAAACAAAACCCAAATTGATGATTGACAACATAACTGTAGAAGATAAATCAATTATTGAAGAACAATCTGATGATTTTATTGAAACAAGTACAACTCTACTTTTAGATGAAGCTGTAATATATTTTAATAATAGTAATGGAATTCGATTGAGTCACTATAATCTGCTTATTAATACATATGGCGTTCAAAAACATCTCAATATATTACATAAATATGTATTAAATATCGATATCCCGCTAAATACTTCTGCCGGAATTGTTTTACAAACAATATTACCACTTTATTCAGGTACTTCCATATCAGATAAACCAGCTAATATTAATTTTAGTACTAAAAGTGATGCGGATTATCAAGTGAAATTTGAATGGAATAATCTCAGTGATACCAACCCACAAAGTTTATATGTATTACCTGAAGCGACAGCAATCTTAGCTATTGGATGTACACCGAATCATGTTATTTCAATTATTGACGGAAATGATATCTTTAAAATCAATGGTCATTCGGTTATGATGGGCTACCTTGAAGACAAAGAAAATTACAAAGTATTTAAATCCGGCAGTTTTGTTATACAAAAGTAACTATATCTAATTGATATATTTATTTCTTTTTTATATACTTTTTGCGCGGCTCATATCCACAATAATTTCTACTTAAGTTATTGTTAATCCATTAATTATCTCTTTATCTACTAGCTTTGGCACAAAGATTGTATATATTGCTATAACTCAAACAATTAAGGAGAAAAAATGAATACAAAATCAATATTGAGGGTTACAATAATAGTTGCAATTATTGCATTCTTATTCGTGCTACCTGTAACTGTATTTTCACAAGACTCACTCCAAGAAGGTATGGAAGGTTTCGGTGAAAAAATGGATGCCTGGGGTGAGAAAATGGATGCCTGGGGTAACAACCTCGAGCAATCAATTGAAGATGCGGATATATCACCGATTCCACCCTTACCATTTGGTAGACATGCTGACGACAATTATGGTATAAGTCCAAAATTGGGAGCTTATATAGATGATATGACCTTTGAAGAAGCTTATGAAAAACATTATCCATATTGTTATGGCGTTTATGTTTCTGATGTAATTGATGGCAGTAACTCCGACAATGCAGGAATTCGTGGTGGAGATATAATCATGGAATTCGATGGAGAAAAAGTTCGTTTCGAAGATCATTTAATGCAATTGAGAGATAGCAAAAATATCGGCGATACAATTACAATTAAAATATTTCGCAATGAACAGGAAATTGAGACTCAACTCACTTTCTTAGCACCTAAACCAAAAATCAAAAAAGAGAAAAAAGAGGTAGAACATTTTCCGGGAATGAAAAAAGAGATAAAGTTACATCCTGGATATGGTGGTGGTGGACCTGAAGTAATTCTTCTAGAGGCCGATTTTGACGGTATCAACAATATATTGCAAGCTAATGGTTTCGATGACTTAACCGGCACATATATGCCATTATTCGGTGGATACGGTATGGGCAATGTTGGCAATGGTTGGTTTATCGGCGGTGGCGGATATGGCTATGAAAAAATTCAAAAGAAATCAATTGAAGATGGAACACGTCGTTATGAATATGCAGTAGGATTTGGTGGTATGACAATTAATAAAAAAGTTGCTCTGGTGAAAAATGTGATAGTTGATTTAGGAATACTTATTGGCGGTGGCGAAGCCTCGCTTGAACTACGTCAAACTGATGGCAACTACACTTGGGATGATGATTTTGATGATGATCCAAGTTATTATTCGTTAAAATATCGCAAAAAATTCTTCGCGTATCGTCCCTCAGCCGGTGTGCTTGTAAGATTGTTACCTTGGATAGGGATTCATGGTTCAGTTGGTTATCTTGGATCATACTCATTCAACGATGATTGGAAAGATGATTATTTTGATTATACAGTAGGTGGAGATTCACCTAAAGTATTAGATGGACTTTCTTACTCCTTGGGCGTTTGGTTTGGACACTAAACTAACCTCCTAGAATGGTGAAAGTGGTCGGTTTTGACAACCGACCACTTTTTTTTATGTCTAAGATGATAGTACAAATAAATAAAATAATAATTAATTTAAACTATGGAAACCGGATTTCTAGCTGCATTTTCAAAAAAAGTGATAAGTACTATCATTGCCGTTGGATCAATGTTCTATTCAACAATTGATGGTGTAACTCCTTCAATGTCCACTCCGGATATCGGATTTAAAAACGAAAATCTATTTATTTCAACAACAATTGACAATTGTTATACCGAAGAGCTTGATCAAATTTTCAATTCTGGTAATGTAATACCGTTATATTTTTCAGTTGAATTATATCAAGATGGTGAAAAAGATCCTGATTCGACATTTACTTTTTATCACTCTCTTCAATATTCACCTATTGGTAATGATTTCACAATTTATTACTCTGAACGAAATGAAGCAATTACATCGCTTAATATAGATCAAGCAAAAGTTTTATTCCCACAAATAATAAATTATAGAGCTACATCTGCTACCAGTATTAATGATAATATTAATTATTATTTTAAAATCACCGCTTGGTTAGACAAGATTCATCTCGAAGGGATGGAAGGGGAGTTAAATCTTTTATTTTATTGGAACAGCATTAAACCGTATGGTACATCTACTATCTTCACCAAATCAGATTTTCAAATATGAGATCCCGTCTTCCATCTTTCCGTACGCAAATAATTATTATAGTGATTTTATTAATTGTTACGTCTGTATTATTCTTCCGCAACTTTTTTATAGACAGTTTCCAGTCATTCTCCGAAACTTCAGAGACATTAAGCACAAATGAAAAATCCCGTAAGTTGTATGACGATTATAATTTTCAATTAGATGAAGTTAATCGAAGTCAGTTTCGGAACGATATAGAAGAAATAATGTCAACAGAAAATCAGAAAACTATTGCACGCCGTGTTTTTATAAATGAAATTGAATTATATTCAAAATTTATCTTTTTCTTCATAACAGTGATTGTAATCATTCTCTTTTTAATAAGTTTTTATTTTATAACACGACCTCTTAAACGATTGCAAGATGCAACTTTACAACTTGCCCAGGGGGATTTAACAGTAATAGTTAAAGAAAGTAGATTTTCACCTTTAAACGACTTAATTGTATCTTTTAATGATATGTCACTCGAACTACTGTCTAATAGAAAAAAAATAATTCAAGCTGAAAAAGATGCCGCATGGCGAGATATGGCACGTATATTAGCACACGAAATTAAAAATCCACTAACGCCAATTAGATTATCATTTGAACGCTTAGAGATGAAATATGCGTCAAAATCCAAAGATTTAGATGTGATATTTTCCAATGTTGCAAAAGTTATACATGAAGAAATTGATAATCTGCAAACATTCGCAACCGAGTTCTCTAAATTTGCGCGGCTGCCAGAAGCTAATCCAATACATTATAATCTAAATCAACAAATAGCAGAAATTTGCACACCATATCAAACAGAGGTAAAAATCGAATTAAAATTAAAGGATAAACTTCCTTTTTTATTTGCAGATAAAATCCAAGCTAAACAAGTACTGGAAAACTTAATTCAAAATAGCATTAACGCTGCTAAGGAAGATTTTATCCTTATAATAAATACAGATTTTACAGATTCCAATATAAAGATTTCAATACAAGATAATGGTCATGGTATTGAAGCAAAAAATATTAACGAAATTTTTAACCCGTATTTCACAAAGAGCCGTGGAGGTACGGGGCTTGGTTTGGCAATCGTAAAACGAATTATTGAAAACCATGGTGGTAGTATTAATGTAGAGAGTCAAATTGGTGTAGGAACGACTTTTAATTTATCATTTCCAATAGTACATAATCAGGAGTAATAATCATGAAAATTTTAATTGTTGATGATGAAATTAATATTCGTATGACCTTAAAAGATATATTGGAAGATGAAGGCTATGAAACTTGTGTAGCTGGAACTGGTGAAAAAGCCATCAATATTGCGACGAAGGAAAATATTGATATGATTATCCTTGATGTTAAACTACCAGGCATTGATGGAATAGAGACTTTTCAAAATATCCATAAAGATAAACCGGAACTAGATGTGCTTATGATTTCAGGACACAGTGATATTTCAACAGCAGTATCTGCAGTAAAAATAGGTGCTTATGATTTTCTTGAAAAACCATTGTCAATGATAAAAATCTTGACAGCAGTCCGAAATGTTAAAGAAAAACAATCTTTAAAAAATAAAGTTGTTCAGGAAGAGAATGCTCAGTATGAAAAAAATAAATTGATTGGTGAGTCTTCTCAAATTAAAAATGTTTTATCATTAATTGAAAAAGTAGCGCCGACTGATTCAAAAGTTTTAATTCGAGGCGAAAGCGGCACCGGAAAAGAACTCGTTGCATATGCGATTCATCACAATAGCAAACGTAATCGAAAACCGTTTATTAAATTTAATTCTGCAGCGATTCCTTCTTCACTTGTGGAAAGTGAACTTTTTGGGCATGAAAAAGGTGCCTTTACGGGAGCGGACTCACAAAAACTAGGAAAATTGGAACAAGCCAATCATGGAACGCTTTTCCTTGATGAAATCGGCGATATGGATTTATCCGTACAGGCAAAGATACTGAGAGTTATTCAGGAAGGCACATTCGAAAGAGTAGGTGGCAATCAAACAATCAATATTGATGTGCGATTAATTGCAGCTACCCATAAAAATTTGGAAGAAATGACACAAAGTGGTACTTTTCGGGACGACTTATTTTATAGACTTAATGTTGTGCCGATATCAATTCCTCCTTTACGTGAACGGGAAGGTGATATTGAACTTTTAACTGAATATTTCCTTGAATATTATTCTCAAGAATTTAAATCACAGAAAAAAACAATATTACCTTCGGCAATGGAAAACTTAGCACACTATTCCTTACCCGGTAATATTCGCGAGCTAAAAAATATTATTGAACGACTTTGTATTCTTGTGATAAATGATTTTATCACCAAAGATGATATTGCACCACATCTCCTACTAAAGCAATCATCTTCCGGACGTGATATGCCTACAATTGAAGGTAAAACCTTTAAAGATGTAAAAACTAATTTTGAAAAGCAGTTTTTTCAACAGCAATTGAAAGAAAATCATTGGAATATTAGTTTATTAGCTAAAAAACTCGGTATGCATCAACCAAATCTTTCTCGAAAAATCAAAGAATTAGGGCTAACTAAATAAAGATATTAGTTTAATTCCTCTAAATCTTTTAAAACGTCCTGAGCATGGGATTGGGTTTTAACTTTTTCATATGCCTTTAAGATCATCCCTTTTTCATCAATTAAATAAGAAATCCTTTTAATTCCTTCATATTCACGTCCGTACAGTTTCTTCTTACCCCATGCATAATAGGACTTTAAAACGTTTTTTCCTTCATCGCACAATAGTGGATATTGAAATTCCTGTTTTTCAGCAAACTTTTTTTGTTTAGCGGGTGAATCCGCGCTCATCCCGATTATTGTATAGTTATTCTCTTTAAATTTTTTGAATTCATCACGGAATCCTTTACCTTCCACAGTTCAACCCGCGGTATTGGCTTTTGGAAAAAACCATAATATTACTTTTTTTCCAACAAAATCCTTCAAAGAAATCAAATTTTCATCAATATCAGGTAGTGTAAAATCAGGTGCTTTTGTTCCAATCTCTAACATATTTCCTCCCTTTTTAATTTTATTTCAGACCATTTAGTACGGT
Source organism: Fidelibacterota bacterium (assembly GCA_042577295.1). GTDB lineage: Bacteria > Fidelibacterota > Marinisomatia > Marinisomatales > JAHJCW01 > JAHJCW01. The sequence continues at coordinate 6,241 of JBHPEE010000048.1, forward strand.
CATCTCCACTCGTTGCTTCATCATGTACGGTTCGCAATCCTTCTTTTTGCCCTTTCCAAGTGAGCAAAGCCAATGCTTCTTCAAATGACATCCATTTATATTCCGAATGTTCTTCCGATAACCGCACTTCAGAATTTTCAACTTCGACGCCGAAGATTGGAACCATTTGTATGTGGTCTTTTCTTGCATCGTAAAAACTAGCGATGTGATCTGCGGCAAACATTTTTACAGGTTTTATTCCGGTTTCCTCCTCTAACTCCCTTACTATTGCTTGACAGGCGGTTTCACCTTTTTCAATTTTACCGGCAACTCCCTGCCATAAATGTTCATAGTATTTACCGGTACTACGCTTTAACATAAGATATACTGGACCCACATCGGTATTCCGATAAATATACGAGTCGACTTGTTTCACTTTGATTTTTGGCATTATGAATCCTTACTAAGATTATTTAAATAGTTTCTCGACCAAACTTGATAATCCCCTTTTTCTATATGCTCTCGCATCAATTCCAATAAATTTAAATAATAATGCAAATTATGAATTGTTGCTAAGCGCAATCCTAATACTTCATTTATATTGAAGAGATGGCGTAAATATGATCGAGTAAAATTGCTACAAGTTTCACAAGTACAATTTTCTTCAATCGGATTAAAATCAAATTTATATTTTTCATTACGAATATTGACTTTACCGAAATTTGTAAAGAACTGGCCATTTCTTGCATTGCGCGTTGGAATTACACAATCGAACATATCCACTCCACGACTAACTGCTTGAATTAAATCTGATGGAGTTCCAACTCCCATTAAATAGCGCGGTTGATCTTTTGGTAACAATTCATCCATTTGCTCAATTACTTCAAACATTGCGGGTTTTTCTTCACCAACTGCCAAACCGCCTATTGCCATCCCGCATTGTGCATAAGGAATCATATCTTCAGCACCTTGCTTTCGAAGCTCAGGAAGTATTCCGCCCTGAACTATCGGAAACATTGTCTGCATCCAATTATAAACAGGTGGATTATCTTTTAAATATCGTTTGCATCTGTCTATCCATATTTTTGTTCGGTTAACGGCATTTTTTATGGTAGTTGAATCAGCATCACTTGGAGGACATTCGTCGAAAGCCATAATAATATCGGCACCTAAGTTCCGTTGTATCTCCATAGATTTTTCGGGCGTTAGAAAATGATTACTTCCATCCAAATGAGATTGAAATACCACACCTTCATTGCTGATTTTATTTAACCGCGCTAAGGAAAATACTTGAAAACCTCCGCTATCAGTTAAAATCGGTAAATCCCATCCCGTAAATTTATGCAAACCACCGGCGGTATTTATTAACTCCATGCCCGGTCTTAAATATAAATGATATGTATTTCCAAGAATGATTTGTGCATTTACAGTTTTTAACTCAGATGGTGTAACTGTTTTCACTGCACCGTGCGTTCCAACCGGCATGAAAATGGGAGTTTGAATTTTACCATGATCAGTTTTAATAATTCCGGTGCGTGCTGAACTATTTACATCTGTACTTAATACATTAAATATCATATTGTCTTTAACAAATCTTCCAAACCCTCAAGGTTTGAAAAACCTTGAGGGTTTTATTATTGTATAAATTTATCAAGGAAATATTATTTCAAAAGCATTTTTAACTGAATCAACTTGATAATATTTCATATTTCTAGGTGGTTGACTCGCTTTTTTAAAACCATATTTCGGTACAATCGCTGTCTTAAATCCCAAAGCTTGTGATTCAATAAGTCTTTTTTCTAATTGGCTTACTGACCTTACTTCACCGGCTAAACCAACTTCACCAATTAATATCATATTTTGAGGAATTGGTTTATCCAGAGCACTTGAAGCTATAGCTCCAATTACTGCCAAATCAGCAGCCGGGTCATCAATGCGTAAACCACCGACAAAATTGACAAAAGTATCTCTCGTCCCCATTGGTAATTTTAAACGTTTTTCCAATACCGCTAAAAGCATCGATAATCGACGTAAATCAAATCCATTTACATTGCGTTGCGGAGTACCAAAATTAGCGTTTGATACTAAGGCTTGCACTTCTACCAAAATAGGACGCGTTCCCTCAAGAGATGGGAATATTGTTGAACCTGCTACATTTACTGATCGTTCTGCTAAAAATAACTCAGAAGGATTTTCTACCTCAATAAGTCCTTCCGCTTGCATTTGAAATATGCCTACTTCATTTGTTGCGCCAAACCTATTCTTGACCGAACGTAAAATTCTATGATTATATCTATCATCTCCTTCAAGGTACAATACAGTATCAACCATATGTTCTAACATTCTTGGACCAGCGATGATTCCTTCCTTTGTTACATGACCAATCAAAATTATTGTTACTCCACGTTCTTTACAAATCTGTAATAATTGCTGACCTGATTCTCTAATCTGACTCACCGATCCCGGAAGAGAATCGATGGAATCGCTATAGACTGTTTGTATTGAATCAATTATTACAACTTCCGGTTTGAGTAAAATTATTTGTTCTACAATATTATCTACATGGTTTTCACCGGATAACTGCATTTCACTAGAAGATATTTGCAAACGTTTGGCTCGCATAGCGATTTGATCTTCGCTCTCTTCGGCAGAAATATATAAGGTTGGTCTTTCTAACTTACCAAGTATCTGAAGTGCTAATGTTGATTTACCAATTCCAGGATTGCCGCCTAATAATATAAGTGATCCAGGTAAGATACCACCCCCCAATACTCTATCAATTTCAATAATGTTAGTTGGGGTTCGCTTAGTCTGACATTTTTGCATTACATCTTTTAATGGAGTGGACTCGGACGGCATTCTATTTTTAGATCCTCGTTTGCCTTTGGGTACTTTATATTCGCTGAGTGTACCCCATTCATTGCAGTTCGGACATTGACCAAGCCACTTAGGATAATCGGTTCCGCAATTAGAACATAGATATACAGCAATACTCTCTGATTTTTTCATTTAGGAATTTATACAGATTAACCTAATGATTACCAGTCGGGACCGAGAGAAATATAATATTGTGGTCGTGATGTTCTCTGACCGGGAGTATAATCCCAAGCTGTATCAAATCGGACTAAAAAATATCCGAGATTAATTTTCATACCTAAACCAAAAGAACTAATTATCGGGCTAGCATAACTAGGAATATCTCCATACTTATTTGCTAATATAGAAAAATCTGAAAATTCGTTACTACTATCCCAAGCGGCACCAACATCTAAAAAGACATGACCCTGAATATTTCCAAAGATAACTTTCAATGGAAAGCCTAAGGCTAAATACTGAATAAATGGAAACCTAAATTCAATATTGGCCATTGCTACATTTGTTCCTCTTCTTTCGGCGTAGCGCGCTCCTCTAATAGGCATTGCATAATTAGTAAAATAAATGTCCTTTAGCAAATCTTCCTCACTTGAACCTAACACATCATAAGGAAATTGCGAATTATCTTTTGTACCGTTTGTCTCGCCACGACCAAATAGCCAAACAGGTAATCCACCAAGGAAGAATTTTTGTGCATCTCTGCCAAAACTTGTTCCCGCCATAACACGGGTAGCAATTGTGTAATATCGTCCTAGACGGAAATATTTACGTCCGTCAAATTGCATCGTGCCAAATTGAATACCGTTATCTCCTAATGATGGACTTCCGGTAAAGCTGACTTCCTGTCTAAAACCACCAACCGGACCGGTATATCCCCAAGATGTATTATCCATAACCCAACTTACTGAAGGCAATATTGTGTTTAACTTCAATGATCTTACATCTATATATTTTCCTGTGTAAAAATCTTTTTCCCACTCGTTATAAGAAAGGCGGTATAATGATAATCCGACATCAATTCTGTTAAAACGATTAAATGGTCTTGATGCGTAGGTTCCAAAACCATATCGGCGCAGTCGGGCAAATCCGTAATAGCCGGTTGAATATAAATCGGCTGTTTGAGATGCCATAAAATAAAAATCAGTACGATTCTTTAAATATGCATATGATAACAAATAATCACTATTTTCAAGAGTAAGCTGCATTTCAGTACCAACAGATATTCTGTGATCGCCCAACACATCGCTCCAGGCGAAATAAGTCATACCCTGTGCACCGAATATATTATCAAAAACCATATTACCGCTAACAAGATCTAAAGTAAAATTGGTTTTATAAACTTGTGGCGTATACTTCTCAATTTGCCGACCGGTATCCAACGAGTCAAACTCCGAAGTTTCTGAATCAGTTAAAATTTTATTATAGCGTGCAAAGTTGGGACTAAAAATAATATTTGAATAATCACCGACTTCATCGGTCTCTTTACGTTGTTCACGGATTTTATCACGACGTAAATCCGTAAACGATTCATCCTGTGTTTTTTTATTGGTTAAAAAATTAGTTGTCGGAATTTCTTTTTTATCAAACTCAAGCGGATTTATAAGACTAAAAATGTCCCAACCACGTTTATCGTAACCGCTGAAAATTAAAGTTTTATCATCATTGGAAAGACTTAATTGCTGAATACCAGTAAGTATATTAGTTATTGCATGAGACTCGTTTGTGTCAATATCTAACATATGAATATTCCAAACACCGTTCTCATCAGCAGTATACAGTAATTTATTTTCGTTATGTGCCCAAACCGGATAGTTTTCACTATGCTCCGTATCAGTGAGACGTGTAATATTTTTTGTTGCTACTTCAATAGTATAAATATCAGTTTGTGAATAATCATAGTCGTACATTTTAAAAGTATCTAACAAAGTTTGTTCGGTGTTGTTGAGGTAATCACCACGGTCAGATATAAATGTAATTTGTGTTCCATCATTATTCCAAACCGGTTCCGAATCAGAAAATATATCATCTGTCATATTTTTTATTTCTTGAGTAAAAATATCTAAAATATAAATATCGCTAGCCCTGCCTTGATTTCCTACAAAAGCTAGATATTGTCCATCGGGGCTCCACGCTGCTGTAAATAAACCATCCATTTTAAATGAAATTGTTTCATAGTCACCTGTTTCTATATCAATTAGGTGAAATGCATCCAATCCACCGGATTTCGCAGCTATAACAATTTTTCTGCTATCCGGTGACCATGAAATACCTGGCTGCAACCATTTGAGTTCTTCAAAATTCATGGTGCGGTTGCCTTTAATGATTCTTTTTAGTTGCTTCCCGGTATGTGCATCAATTAAGAATATATCAGCATACATCGAACGGTCTGATAAAATTGCAATTTTACTCCCGTCCGGTGATAACGCAGGAGAAATATTATAATAATTCTTCAGTTTTTCATGATCCGTTAAACGATGGGCGATGTCTTCAATCGCATCGCGACCTGTAATATCGGGCCAATATTCTTTTTTAACGTAATCCTGCCATTGTTCTGTTAAATCTTTAAAATCCATACCGAGAGCTTGTTCAAATCCTCTTTCTGCATTCTGAGTCTTTTTCATGGCGATATATATTTCACCAATTTTTTCTCTTCCGTATTTTTCAGCAATAAACCGCATCACAGATTGACCACCCTTATACGCCATATAATATTCTAATTCTTTGACGCTTGGGATGTAATCATTAACAGTCATATCTCTAATAATCATGTCAGCTTTAGTATCCCAATTCGAAGATAAATATTCGCACGTTCCCTCACTCACCCAAAGAGGTAATCGAAGCAATTGTGCACCCGAAACAACAGACTGAATATTTCCACCGTAAACCATATCGTTTACGACAGCATGCACTAATTCATGATGGATCACATGGCGGAATTGCTCATAAGAACCTTCGAATGGAATTACAACACGGTTTTTGAAGAGTTCAGTAACTCCACCAATTCCTTCTGAAAGATAGCTATAAGTAACGTTTGTCTGCTGAAAATCTTTATGTGAATTATACACCAAAATCGAAACCGGTTTTTTCAAATTCCAACGGAAGTGCTTGGAAATTTGCTCGTAAGCATTTTCAGCGATTTCTGCAGTAAATTCCGCTAGATCAATATCTTCGGTATAATAATAGACATTAAAATGTGGAGATTTGATAAACTTCCAGTCAAAATCTCCGTATTGAACTTTATTTTGTCCAAAGGATTGACCGGAAACGCTTTGTGCAATAAGTATTAAGATAAATAGTATATTTTTCATTGTATATAATAGATTATTCATAACGTAAATTAATTAGATACTTGCTAAGTAGAATAGAAAAAAATCAATTTTTGTCATATGCACGATAATAACAACATTTTATTTGCCTATTCAACTTGAGGAAAGTAAATTTTTCTATGCAACTACCGATTTATTTCATTTCTGATATTCATTTAATGCCTAAATCCTTTCAAGATGAACACGTTAAAACTCAGAAATTGTTCCAATTTTTTGAATTTATATCCAAATCAAAAGGTACATTGATCATTGGTGGAGACCTTTTCGATTTCTACTATGAATATCCACATGTTATTCCAAAACAGTATTTTGAAGTATATACACAACTTTACAAACTTCAAAAGTCCGGCGTAGAAATCCATTTTTTATTAGGTAATCATGATTATTGGACAATGGATTTCTTGTCGAGCAAGCTAAATATGGTAATCCATAAAGACGACATGGATTTTGAAATAAATGGTAAACGATTCCATTTAACGCATGGCGATGGCTTGCTATCGTGGGAACGTGGCTACCGTGTTGTTAAAAAAATGCTACATCATCGCTCTTTTATATGGTTATTCCGATGGTTACATCCCACACTTGGCTATCGATTCGCAGAATGGGTAGCAAGTCGTAGCCGTCAATTTGAGCATAGCAAAGAACATAATGAAAGAGTCAAACAAGAATTAATTCGCGTGGCTACACCCCTAATCGAAAATGGAATTGATTATTTCCTCACCGCACATTACCATCAACACACCGAAGAAAAAATTGGTAAAGGGAAATTTATTGTACTTGGCGAATGGATTAAAACTTTTTCATATGCGGTTTTTGAAGGTAATGATTTGAAATTAAGGAAATTCAAATAATTCAATAAAAAGATAGAAATATTTATACAAAATCATTCCCACCAATAATTGGTATATATCCTAAAGTTTTAATATTAGGGACTTTACCAAGCAAGAAATCCCTCGAGCTACAGCAATATTATGGCCATCCACGTAATACTTTTTGGAAAATTCTTTTTATACTATTCAATAGACCATTTTCTTCAAATTATAACAATAAGAAATTATTAGCTATAGAAAATAGTATTGCTATTTGGGATGTGTGCTACACCGCTGTAAGGAAAGGCAGCTTGGATTCTGCCATTAAAGATGAAATACCTAATAAAATTGATGAATTAATTGAAGATAATCCATCAATCAATACCATAGCTTTTAATGGACAAAAAGCTGCTAAACTATATGCTAAATACTTCCCCAAATTCGACAATATTAATTATATTACGCTAGTATCTACAAGCCCGGCAAACGCAAAATTTGATTTTGAAGATAAATTAGAAAATTGGAGTCAAATTAAGCTGATCATTGATAATGATAACTTTTAAATTATCCCACTCCATTCAGCTAATTTAACTATAATTGCATTTTGAGCGTGCATGCGGTTTTCTGCTTGATCGAATACTATGGAGTAATCTGCTTCCATCACAACGTCAGTAACTTCACGTCCGCGTTCAGCAGGTAAACAATGCATAAAAAAGGTATCCTTTCCAGTTAAGTTCACAATATTTTCATTTACCTGGAAATTAGCAAATAATTTTTCACGATTTTCCGCTTCGTCCTTTTGTCCCATAGATGCCCATACATCGGTATAAATTACATCAGCATCTTTGACTACTGATTTTAGGTCATGCGTAATAGTAATATCAGAGATACCTACTTCACGAGCAGAATTTACGGTGTCTTCGTCCGGCTCAAATCCCTCCGGGCAGGCACATACAAAATCTAAAGCTAGACGTTCTGCTAATTTTAACCACGAATGCACAATGTTATTTCCATCACCAACATACACAATTTTCGGTTCATCTAAGTTGCCGCGATGTTCTAATATTGTTAGAATATCTGCCATTATTTGGCAGGGGTGGTTGTAATCGGTTAAACCGTTAACTACCGGAATTGTAGCATTCTTGGCTAATTCTAAAATGTGCTTATGCTCAAACAAACGTGCCATTACAATATCATTATAACGGCTGAATACACGTGCAATATCTTTAACCGCTTCTCGCTTCCCGATACCAATATCATTAGGACCTAGATAAAGTGCATGTCCACCCATCCATGTGAAACCCGTTTCAAATGATACCCTCGTGCGAGCCGATGGTTTGGCAAATATCATAGCTAAAGAACGATCCTTAAAAAAATGGTATTTATCCTTTTTATGAAATTTTTCTTTTAGTTCACGTGCCAATTCTAATGTATCAAGAATTTCTTCCGTAGTAAAGTCAGTAATATGAATAAAATCTCGTTTCATCTGTTCTCCAACAAATTCAGTATTATAAAATATACCTGCTCAAATCTTCGTCTTTGACGATTCCTTCAAGTTTCTCTTCGACAATTTCTTTCGTAATTGTAATTTTTTGTTCTTTCTTGGTGGCATGTTCAAACATATAATCATCGAGTACAGTTGTCATTATTGTATGCAAACGCCGTGCACCAATGTTCTCAGTTTTGTTGTTCACTTCTGTTGCAATTTCTGCGATAGCTTTGATTGCAGATTTATCAAACTCTAATTCCATTTTCTCAGCTGCTAATAGTGCGGTGTATTGTTTTATCAAAGCTGATTTGGGATGAGTCAAAATCTTGATAAAATCTGAAGTTGACAGCTTATCCATTTCAACACGGATTGGGAAACGGCCTTGCAATTCCGGAATCATATCTGATGGTGTTGCAACATGGAACGCTCCTGCTGCAATAAATAATATATGATCGGATTTCACTGAACCATATTTGGTTGGTACCGTACTACCTTCAACAATAGGGAGTAAATCACGTTGTACACCTTCACGACTTACATCTGGACCGGAAGCATTTCCGTCACCAAGAAAGAACAAAAAATTACAATTACGAAAGAA
>JBHPEE010000049.1:0-14642 GCA_042577295.1 Fidelibacterota bacterium
ACACCAACACCAAAAATTGCATGTTCAACGCTGTCGCCAATCTTGAAATCGTCAAAAGTCGTAACAGTTCTTGTTTTACTAACTTTAATTCTACCGGGCTTGGATTTTATAATTTTCCTTGTAAGCGCAGATGAAAACGGTATTTCTTCGAGATATTCTTCCGGAATTTCTCGTAAAAACCGCGACATTAATCCAATATCATACTCAGCTCCCATACGTCTTCGATGAGTAGCGTATAAAAGATATACACGATCTTTTGCACGAGTTAATCCCACATAAAATAGTCGCCGTTCTTCTTCTAGTTCTTTGCGACTATCTAAAGAACGATACAAAGGAAAAAGTCCATCTTCCAATCCAGTCAAAAATACAATAGGAAATTCCAATCCTTTGGCACTGTGTAGGGTCATCAATGTTACACGATTATCTTGATCGTTCCATGAGTCAATATCAGTTAATAATGATACTTCCTCAATAAACCCCTTTAATCCGCCTTCAGGATTACGAACAATATAGGCATCCACACTATTGAACAATTCTCGAATATTTTGATAACGTTCCAGTTCTTCAGGGTCATTAGAATTCTTAAAATAATTTAAGATTCCAACTTCCTCGCTTAATGCAGCGATTAATTCCCGCGCGTCAAGTTTGTCAATTAAATCATGATATTTTATTATGATCTGATGAAACGCTTGTAGCGAATCTGCTTGCTTGCCGCGTATATCCATCCCGGATGAATCAGCTAATATTTCAAAGAGTTCCTTGCCGATTTCTTCCGCTTTTTGGACACATTTATTTACGGTTTTTATTCCAATTCCTCTAGGGGGAATATTTACAACCCGCCTAAGAGAAACCGTATCTTTCAAATTCACTATTAAGCGTAAATAAGCCAACATATCCTTCACTTCCTTGCGCGCATAGAACCGAATTCCACCAACTATATTGTACGGGATCCCCATACGCCTGAAACTATCTTCCAAAGCACGAGATTGAGCATTTACTCGATATAAAACAGCAAAATCACTAAATGTCCGTTTATTTAATTTTATTTCTTTTTCCAAGGCAGATACAACAGCATCAGCTTCTTCAAGCTCATCCATAGTTCGGATAAATCCCAATTTTTCACCTATGCCATTTACCGAGTACAATTCTTTTGCTGTTCGATCAACATTATTTTTTACTACAATTGTTGCAGCATCCAAAATTTTCTGTGTTGAACGATAATTTTTATTTAGAGTAAAAACTGTACTATTCGGAAAGACTTTCTCAAAATCCAAAATATTTCGAATATTCGCACCACGCCATCCATATATTGATTGATCATCATCACCAACCACACAAATTTGTTGATGTTTTTCTGCAAGTTTACTTACGAATAAAAACTGAGGAAGATTTGTGTCTTGATATTCGTCAACTAATACATATTTCCATTTTTTTTGATAGAAAGATAATATTTTGGGATATTTTCTGAACAACTCAAGAGGTAACAACAAAAGATCATCGAAATCTACAGCATTATTGTCACGTAGACCTTGCTGATAGGCAGGATATACTTCTGCTAATTTTTTTTCTACGACCGTTCTAGCTTTTTGATCGATTTCCTCTTGTGACATCATCTGATTTTTAAATAAACTGATTTGAGAGGCAACTCCTTTAGGAGTCATTATTTTTTTTGAAATATTAAGTTTTTCTAAAGTAATTCTTAATAAATCTAGTTGGTCAGTTCTGTCGTATATGACAAAATCGTTTGTATATCCTAAATGATGTATATTTTTATACAATATTCGAGCACAAATTCCATGAAATGTTCCAATGGAAATATCATTTGGGGAATCGTCAAGTAATTTGCCAATTCTCAGTCGCATCTCTTTAGCGGCTTTGTTTGTAAACGTAACTGCTAAAATATCTTCAGGATTATACAATCCCTCTCGAATTAAGTAATAAATTTTATGCGTTAAAACACGAGTTTTACCACTACCGGCACCTGCAAAAATTAGTACAGGACCTTTTGTTGCTTCCACAGCCGACCTCTGAGTTCTATTTAAGTTTTTTAAACTCATTATAGTGAATTATCCTTGGACTGCAAGTCGTCGCACTTTTTGGAATTCGCGCTTCGCTTGATTATGTTCATCAAATGTTCTAGTAAAAGTATGATACCCATCGCCTCTAGCGACAAAAAATAAATAATCATTGTCATCAGGATAAAGTGCAGCAAAAATGGAAGCCTTACCTGGATTGCCGATAGGTCCGGGCGGAAGACCTCGATATAAATACGTATTATACGGAGATTCAATTTTTAAATCAGATAAACTCAAGCGCCGCGGTTCATCTTTAATAATATATTGAATTGTTGGATCTGCTTGTAAAGGCATTCCTTTTTTCAACCGATTATGAAACACAGCAGAAATTATAGCACGCTCGCTTCCAAAAATCGCTTCCCCTTCAATGATAGATGCCAGAGTTAGTACTTCATTAATAGTTAATCCAATTTGTTCAGTACGTTTCCGAAGGTCATCATTATATACACTATTGAACTCTGTTACAATTTGTCTAAGTATTTCTTTTGGATCACTTTCACTTTCTAAAAATAAATATGTGTCAGGGAATAAATAGCCTTCCAAAGATCTTGCTTCTAGTCCAAGGTCAATTATGAATTGTTCATCATAACATAATGAGGATAATATTTCCGAACTCAAATTCATCGATTCGGAAATTGCTTGCGTAACCTGCGATATTGTCCAACCTTCCAATAAAGTAATCCTTATCATTTCAGGATTACCACGCACCAACTGTTTAATAATTCTATAGTTATTTTTTGCGTTTTTGAATGCAAAAATTCCAGCCGGTATTTTCTCACCATATCCCATTAGGCTGGCAGTAGTAATAAACATATTTTCATTTGTTAATATATTTTTTTCTGCCAATAAACCAGTTATTTGTGCAAGTGTGGAACCTTTAGGAATATTTACCTTAATTTTACTGTCAATATTATTTTGTGGCCATAATAAAAGTATTGTACCTATTGCAACAAGACAAATAAGTATGCTCGCCATAATTAACATTATTATACGAGTTAAATTATTTTTTGGTGATTTTTTTACCATTTTTGAGGCGCAAAATTACATTCTAATATTAGGCAATGTCAATTTATGTAATAAATATTATTGCACATTTGAAACCACGTTAAAATCATTTGGTAAAGCATAACACATATATTAATTTTGACGCCACTATGAGCGATAAAAAACAATTAAAAGTTGTTCATTTATTTGAAGGATGGGCATTTAAAAAAATTAATTACTTATTATTTTTAATTGGATTATTGCTTATAGTGTTTGGTTATATTATTATGGCATTGGGTGAAGTTGACAGCTTCCAAAGTATTACGGTTGCTCCCATAATGCTATTTTTGGGATATCTAGTTGCTATTCCAATAGCACTAATATACCGCACTAAGAAATAATTTTTGGGATCGTAGTTCAGTTTGGTTAGAACGCCGGCCTGTCAAGCCGGAGGTCGCGGGTTCGAGCCCCGTCGATCCCGCTCTTCAGAAAACCTAATTAATCAACGATAAATTAGGTTTTTTTTAAAGGTCGGGTTAGTCTTGTTTTGTCTCAAAATAGCAACCACATAACAACTTATTCCCTCTTTCTCTTCGTAGAGCACTGACTTTTTAAGCCATTGGTCGAGCATTCGAGTCGCTCTTTCTCATTTTCTCACTCATATATTCCTTATTAAGCAAAAACCCCTAACAATGTGTTAGGAGCGTTCACGGTACATATACCGGAAAAGACCCATTATTTGTAATATCGATCTATCTTTTATTGGTTAGACAAATATTTGTATTTTTGAGATATATATATGGACCAAAATTTCATAGCATCTATCGTGATACTCTTTTTACTGTTTAGTCCAAATGGTAAAATATATTCTCAAATTAATGAGTACGATTCGCTGGCTCTTGTTGCACTGTGTAATAGCACTGGATGTAGGGCATGGACTAATAGTACCGGTTGGCGAAATGCTGGTCCAATATCAAACTGGTATGGAGTAACAATAGATAGTAATAGGGTCACTCACATATATCTTCGGAGCAATAATTTAATTGGTACACTTCCATCTAAAATTGGAGATCTATCAAAACTTAAATCAATTAATCTAGGATATAATAATCTTATAGGTAATATTCCTGATGAATTTTGGAATTTATCCCAGTTAGAAAAATTGTACCTGATGGGTAACGGATTAAAAGGAGAATTATCTCTCAACATTGGAAATCTTAGCAATTTAACCGATATTCGATTTGAAGGAAAATATTTAGAAGGTTCTATTCCTGCCGAAATAAGTAACTTTACTCTTATTGAAGATCTTCGTCTAAATGCAACTGACTTTACTGGTACTATCCCAATCAGTATTTGGAGTTTAATCACTCTTAGGTGGCTTATATTTGAGGGCAATGAATTGGTTGGCAGAATTCCTTCTTTAATCGGCAATCTAATAAATCTAAACCATATACGTTTAGAGTATAATCAGCTTAGTGGAAATCTTCCATTTGATAGTTGTAAGCTTGAGTTAAGTACTCATTGGCAATGAAAAGAATTTTTAAGTTATTTATATCGATTCTAATCCTAATATCAATATTGGTGTTATTCCTGTCATATCCAGGATTATGGAAAAACAGTGCCGAGATTATTATTAATAGAAACATATTAAGAAATAGCGGTTGGGAACTTTCACTTGGTGAATTAAGGGGCAATCTTTTTCATCGAGTAGAAAGTAAAAATCTTGAATTAAAACATAAAAATGGTACAAATATCAAGATTAATGACCTAAGTGTGCGTTTCGATATTTTTAAATCAATAACTAGAAACATACATTTGAAAGAATTATATATTAATGATTTAACTTTTCAAACTAGTAACGAAGATAATATTGAAAAAGAAGGATTTATCCTACCAGATTTAGATTATACAAAATTTCCTTTAACGATCAAAAAACTTAGGTTTGAGGGAATTTTTGCAGTTACCATAGCCGAAATAACTCACAGAATGGATTTAAATTTTCATTCGACAATTACCCCCAATGAATATGGGCTAAATATTAATTTGGACTCCTTAACATTGAATTATGGTGATTTAGATTACTTTTTCGAACTAAATAAAACTAAAATCAATATTAACAATAGAACGGTCAATTTGATTTCTGACCAAGGCTCATTTAATACTATATCATTTTTTGGTGATTTGACATTTGTCCAATCTTTTGATCAGCAATTGAGGGGGAATGTTAGTATAAGTAATATAAACGTTCCTGAAAAATATAGTGAAATATTACCAACACAACCTAATTTGTCAAACCTTAATACAAATATTATTGTTAATACAAATTTTATAGATTATTCAGGTATAATTAATATTAATAACAATCTAGGATTCAATGTTGATTGCGATTTCAAAGTAACCAAACAAGATGACAATTGGTTAGCTCAACGGATTTTATTAAAAAGCAAGAATACATGCATATTGGCTAATGGGAGTTTTAATAATAAAAAATACATTAATGCTAATATTGATTTGGAAAAATTAGATTTAAGTGAGTGGGTAATTGGTCAAAAACCTACAAGCATTACAGGTATTGCTAAAGTAAAAATGTTCTTTGATAACGAAAAAATCAATTCGGTTAATTTGGATATACAGGCTAAAGAATCAACACTGCTTGATAAAGAAACCATTTCTATTGATGGAGAGTTTGTATATGAAAACAATGAAATATTATTTTCGAAACCGGTTGCTTTAACGGTCGGGACAAGTTCAGTTACTTCTGTTGGTAAAATTGATTTTATTGAAAAGGAAGTGGATCTTAAATTGATAGTGAGGGATGTGGACAACTTCATTATCAATAAGCTGTGGAATGATTCATTACAAAACGGAATAATTTCAGGAGAATTAGAAGCATATGGTAAACTTAATAATCCTAAAATTAGTGGAACATTAAGAGCTAAAGATATTAAGTATAGTAATTTATTCTTAAGTGAAATAGAGATTGATGGTTTCTTTGAAAAAAATAATGGATTTTCAGGATATGCACAGGCTCGATTAGGAAGTGGTAATTGGAAGGATATAGATTTTGATTCTGGTAAAATTGATGTAGAATTAAAGAATAAAGAAACGCATTTCAAAAGCGTAAATTTTGTAAATGGTGAAGATTATTTCGTTGGATCTGGGCGGATAGATCAAACAAATGATATTCACGTAAGTTCAATTAAAGCATCCTATCAAAATCATGTAATTGCGAATTCAGCACCATTTATCATTAGCTTTGGTGAAAGCTATCTAAAAATTAGTCCATTTGAAGCGCAAGTAGATGATGGGATTATCAAGGGTGAATTATTGTACGATAAATTATATAAAGGCAATATAGTTTTCTCCAATATTGATTCGGAAATACTACATCCATTTATTGATAACTATAAATATAGATTTACTGGTCAAATGTTTGGGGAAATTATACTTAATGCTTATGCTGAAAATGAAAATTATACTCTTGATGCATATGTAAATAATGGATCCTTTTCTGATATGTCATTCCAACAATTAACTACTTCGATAGAGTATAATAGTCAAAAGCTGGTGATAAATGAATTTTTATTAAAGGATACAGATAAATACCATATAGACATTAAAGGCACAATACCACTTGGGAATAGCACAAAAACAGAAAAACTACAAATTCAATCAAGTATTTATAACACAAATATTAAAATGATTACTCAATTTTTACCGTTTAAGCTTGAGCTAACAGGTATTATAAATGGGGGATTAAATATCGATGGTACTTGGGAGAATATGATTGGTGATTATAATATTGAAATTTCAGATGCAACTTTTGAAAAGATACTATTTGGGACTGTAAAAAGTAATGGGTCTTATGATGGAAATAGAATTGATTTTCAATTCTTGTCATCAAACAATAATGACAATTATTATAATGGTTACGGATATCTACCGATAAATTTGTATAGTCGATCTGATACGTTGGAGAATATCAGTACAGATAATGATTTGTATGTTTTTGTGGAAGGTAAGGCAAATAACCTTGACGTTATTACCAATTATTTTGATGAGGTCGATGCCACGCCCGGTGAGTATACCTTCACCTTTGAATTGAATGGAACTTGGGACAATACGATTAGCAATGGCACTATAAGAGCACAGAACGCCAAAATATTTACGCCATACTTAGACAAACCGATTAAAAAAGTACATGGAGTCGTTCGGATTGTAGATAACAAATTAATAATTGACAATTTAAATGGTAAAATGCATCGCAAATCTAAGAGTAAAAGAAAAAATAAGGACAATGTATCACTAACTGGTGGCATGGATATTACAAATTTATTTGATCCTTATCTTAATATACGCGTAATTGGCAAAAAGGCATATTTCAAATCACCAATATACAAATCTGAAGGGATTACAGATTTCGATTTAAATATTACTGGTAAAGATACTGTGCTGATCATGGGATCAGTATCTCCTCAAGATATTACAATTTTACAAAAATTTACAATAAATGATTTGGGCGCGCTACCATTGAATCCAGATGATATTATTTTGCATTATAATGTTGAAATTCCCATTAAAGGTAAAATGTCATTGTCTAGCGACCAGTTTAATGCAGTTTTAACAGGGCATGTTAACATCAATCAGCTCGGTAGCCGAAACATGGATTTAGCTGGAGAACTAATTATTGAAAAAGGTGAATTTTATTATTACGGTGATATATTCAAGATAACCGGAGGGAAACTATTATTTGACAATAATGGATTCAATCCTCAAATGGACATTTTAGCTAACACAACTATTGATGGTGAGAGAATTTACATTTCAATTATTGGTACATTTGACAATCCTCAGTTCCTTTTCACGTCGGAAAGTGGTTTCTCCCAAAGTGATATATTAGAAATTTTAACAATGAGAAAACGCTTTAGTGTGCAGGATGCGTTTTCATCTGAAATATTATACCGAACTTCTGGTATTGCATATTCATGGATAGGAAACCAATTGGATAAAAACATTTTAAACTATACCAAATTAAATCGCTTAGGTATTTTAGGAAATGTGAAAGTAAGTGGTATTGCTGGACTATTTACAGATGAAAATAAAGAGTTCTCTATATCTAAACCTATAACTGATAATTTATCAGCTAACTATGCATATAGGAATTCCTTTGGGTTGTTAGATTCTTACCAAGCTTTAGGCCTTGAATTACAGTTGGGTCCATATATATCGCTTATCAGCAATATTGATAGAAACGGATATATTCAAGTAAAATATAGAATTCGATATTCCTATTAATGAATCCCATAAAGACAAAATTTATATGGAAGAGATTTGTATAGACCCACTGTATCCGTAGTAATTTGATATCCGGAATTTGTTAATCAGTATACAATAATATTTTTATCCTTTATATTAGATAAATAATTCTTTCTATTTATCTTAGCTCCTTCTATTTTGCCTAGCAGATTATCTCTAATATCAATGTCGAGTGACTTTAATTGAATTTCTATTACTAATCCGCTTGTATAAACCAGCGAAACTCTTTTATTTGAGATAAAAAATAGTCAAGCAAGAACTGTAGAAACCACAAGTGATATATTTAATATTATCACAGCTACTCAAGTCGGAATTTTATCAGGACCAAACAAAAATTGTACAATAATTGCGTTAATTAAGAAGTTATTGAATAAATATACTGCTCCATTTAAGATTAAAAAGATTAAAATCGACCATTTAATAAAATTGGGTTCCATTTTTGAGCATAGTTCACATGCAGAAATATTTTCTAGCATTATGCTCTTCGCTTTATTATTAAAACCCGATCCTTTTTATTCTCTTAGTCTAAGATTTGTTAGGATAATTCGATCCTTTTCAGATTTGAAAATTATCTCTTCATTTTTTAGCATTTTCATAATATTTCCTTACTGACACTTTAAAACCATTTTTTAATTTTGAAATATATCAACATTGTTACTGCGACTGTTAACATTGCGCCCAACATAATAAAATAACTATATTTATAATGCAATTCCGGTAGTATGTCAAAATTAGTACCATAAATACCAGCAATAAAGGTCAACGGAATAAAAATCACCGAAAATATTGTTAAAAACTTCATTATATCGTTGAGCTTACTGCTTATTGAAGTATGATAGATATTCAACTGATCAGACAGTATTTCTCTATAGCTATCTGAAGAATCACTTGCATGATTAATATTATCCTGTAATTCTTTAAAATGTATATAAGAATTTTCATTTATCAAGTCTGACTCTAGCTTAGACAATGATAAAATCATTTCTTTCGCTGGTTTAATGTTTTTTCTTATAAAGTTTAATTCGCGCTTATACGTGTTTATTTCATTAATTATTGATTGTTTTGGTTCGTCTGAAAGATTTTCTTCCAACGTTTCAATCTTATCTCCAAGCAATCCAATTATATAGATATAATTGTCAATCACAACATCAAGCAAAGCGAATGCCAAATAATCAGTTCCTGAATTCCTGATTCTCTTTTTTTGTTTTCTGATTCGCTCCCTTACAGGTTCAAAAACATCGCCTTTTCTCTCTTGGAATGAAATAAGAACTGATTTCGTTAATATTAGACTAAGGTTTTCAACAATAAGCAATTCAGTTTCCTGGTCCTGCCGTAGCATTTTTATCGATATAAATATACAATTATTATATTCTTGTATTTTTGGTCTCATATCGGTATTCATCACATCTGCGAGAATAATATTCTCGAATTTGAATCCCCTTGCTACCTCTTCCATGATCGTACTATTATGTAGTCCATCTACATTAAACCAAGTTACTGAATCTTTCTCTTGATATTTTATAACATCGCTTACAGTATTTACTGCATTTTCATCAAGATTATTGGCATCAAAATCAATGATACGCAACAATACTTCATCAATCTTTTTTTCACCTCTGAATAATAATTCATCCGGTGATACACCTATTTCTTTTTTGTGTTTCTTAATAAATCTTGACATAATTATATCCTATTATAAAATTATATTCCTTTCAATAATCTTCCTAAAATATCCGCTCCTGTAATGATTCTTTTATTCTTTTTCTGCCAGAATATTACGACGTCATTCTTTATGGGGCTATCAGAACTAATGTGTATTTTTGTCTTTAATCTCTTTATTACCATTCCCAAATTTGTGGTACTATGTTTAATTACTATCGGTTTGTGGCAATAATAAATAATTCCTTTTTGACAATTATTTATTATTTCTGAACGAAAGAACTCATCCGCTTCCATTGTCAAAAGTGGTTCATTATTTAAATTTGTAAAAACTAGCCACTTTTCTCCTGATTTATTTAAACGTCTGACAAACTCATCATCAACACTTGCCAAAAAATCTGGAAAAATTATTTCATCACCTTTACTTTCCAAGCTTATTATACTATCAGGATTAATTTTCTCTCCTTCCTGAATAATTTTAATATCGTCTAAAGTAAAAAAATTGATGGCACCTGTTCCTTCTATGTGGTCAATTTCATTATCATAACCTTCCATATGTTTTTTGATAAATAATTTTACATTTTTTTCTGCAAAATACTGTACAGACTCTTTGCCTAGCCATTTATCCAATAAATGCGCTGATGGTTTAGCGACAGGATAGAGAACAACTTGATAAATCCGTATTACAGGCGCCAACAGTGACGCCATTTTTAATGCATGTCTTGAAAAATAGGCTTGAGGTATTATTTCTCCAAAAAATGTAATAAATACGCTTGAGAATAGAAAGGATACTACGCCAGCCATTATGGAACCAGATAGTAAAGTTAAGAGAACATTTACGGATACATTACCCCACAAAATAGTTGTAAGAAGAAAATTTGAGTCTTTGCGCATCGCTAAAACTTTTTTTGCACCTTTGGAAGCTGATGTCTCCGCTTCAATTTCTAATCGAAGTCTAGTCAGACTAAAAAAGGCAAGATTAAGTCCAGAAAAAATTGCAGACTGTGATAAACAAAAAACAATTCCGGCCCAGATTATATACTCATTCATTTCTAATTTCTAACTCAAAGTAAATTAATAATAAGATTTAAAATCATTGTAAAAACTTAAACATTATTCTAAATCTTTTTTATATACTATAGTACGGTAGGGGAACGGGATTTCAATTCCTTCCGCATCAAATCTTTTCTTAACAATCATATTGAGATCTGTATGCAAATCAAATGATTTCGCAGGATCTGCCGCCCAGACATAAGCCCGTAAATTAATCGAGGATTCCCCAAAGCCCATCAATCTTACCAGAACCGCCGGAGTATTTGATCGTTTTTCCTCTTTAGTTCTGTTGTCCAAAAAATTAGGATGATTAATTGCTTCTTCTTGTATAATCGATATTGCCTTATCTATATCAGAATCATAGCTAATGCCAAATTCAATATGGCGCCTTATCTTCTTATCCTCAATATCGTAATTTGTTATAATTTCAGAACTCATAACAGAATTGGGAACAATTATTCTTTTATTCTCAAAATCTCTAATCACGGTATGTCTAAGTGTAATATCATGGATTACACCAGATTTATCTGAACCAAATTTTACCCAATCTCCGACTCGAAACGGTCTAAATATTATAATAAATATCCCACTTACAATATTCGAGAAAGCTTGTTGTGAGGCAAAACCAAATATTGCAGCAAGTATACCAGCACCAGCAAATAAACCAACCGCAAAAGCCCTTAATGATGGATACTGATAAATTATCATTGTAAGGGCAATTAGATAAATAATAAGTGAAATTGTATTTTTGAAAAACTTATATCGCGTTGGATCAATCTTCAAGTTTTCTGCTGATTCATTAATCCGGTTTTGAAGGAAATGCCGGGTAATTCTAACCAAAACAAGCGATAAAATAAATATGGATATACTGGATATTGCCTTAATGTAATCAATGTTCATTTTAATTACCTATAATTTTTTAATGCTATAAATCAAATAAATATAATTATACTGATTAATTGATACATCTCGATATTATATTTTAACAACACATTGAATTTAATCAGAAAAAATTATCAAGATACTAATTTTGATTTATATATTTCCACTAATTGAATTGATGGAAATATTTATTTAATTTTTATCACATTAGGAGGAATTAATATGGATATATCAATTTCACAATATGCAATATCTATGTTACTGTACATTGCAATTCTTTTTCTAATTATTGAATTAATGCGAAAATATCATCGTTTCGCACTAATATTTTGGCTTCTTTCATTATTAACTTTTCCTTTATGGTCTACACAACTCGAAGGCTGGTTTCGATGGGCAAAAACATTTAGCGTCCTAATCCCAACTGCAATCTTTGTAGGCTTTGGTCGACTTGCTAATTATAAGAATCTTAAAGGCAAATTGGCAATATTTAAAAATGATTGGGTGTTGTGGGTATTATACGGTGTGTTATTTCTAAATATTGCTGAGGCTACTATTAAGGATTTTGCAACTGCAAACTATTTTAATGGAATAGTAGGATTAATTCTATGTATAACTATTCCATTATTAAAGAATAAAAAGACAAATAAAAGTAAATGGATATTTTCAAAAGAAAAACCCGGTGACTTACTTGTATACACTTCTCCAATGTGGAACTTTGTTTATACAACGTGGAATCTTGTTTTCGTCTATGGAGAAAATTCGAGCTTTTTTGCAAGTTCATTCTGTATATTATTTGCAGCCGAACTTTACCCAGTAATTAAAAAGAGACCTGAGTTATACATCACAGCGCGAATATACACGCTCGCCTTTCATATATTGATAAGATCAACTTATGATATTTTTACACCGGTCATGGATTCTTCGTCGTGGGCAAATGGAACAGTACTCTATTATTGGGGGCTAATAAATTTACTAATCGCCATACCGTATGTGATTTCTTGGGCAATCAGAGCAAGAAATAACAAATAAAAGACAGCGATGTAGATAGAGCGACCCTAATATTTTATCGTGAGAAATTATTCGCTGACATACTTCGCCTGAATAATAGTGCCCTCTATATCCATGCGAAGGATTTTGGATTTCTTACCATTGTAAACATTGAATCGATAAACCGTTGGCCATCGAGATGATTTTATTTTTTCCATAAGTGGTGACGTCTCCCAATTGCCATATTTTGAATTTTTCAGGTGATTTACTATTGGGTAAGGGAGCTCTTTAATCTTTGTTCTTGTTTCGTACCAATATCCATAAAGGTCATAAATTGATCTGCCATTGTTACCGTCATCGTCAAAAAATTCGACTTCATAATAATTGGGGTTCTCATATTTGTAAATCACAATAGATCTATTGCCATACCAATCATAGTACCATCCGGAGCTGTAATCGTTTTGCCAGTATGAAATATGAGTTGAATACCAACCCAACAAAAATGCACCAGGATATTGTTCGTAATAGGTTTTTAAAACAATTTTGGGGACTGCTTTTTCATTTATAGGTTTTCTATAACCACGAACAGTTTGTGCATAACCATTTATTGAAAGTGCAAATATTAGTAATCCAATATATATTATTTTTATTCTCATTTTTAAACTAGTTAATAATTTTTAAAGTCAATACTTATACTGTTCATATTTCATAAGATTTTCAAATTATCAATAGTCTTTCGTCAAAAAGTTTTGCAATCTCAGCACCAATAATAAAGATTGCGGAAGTAAAATAAATCCAGAATGCAATAACAATTAGTAATGCATAAACACCATAAATTATTCCCCAGGTTTGAAAGTTAGAAAGGTAATAACCAAAAACTATCTTTGCACTTACCCATAATAAAGATGTCCATAACGCTCCAACTAGTGCGGACCTTTTTTGAATTTTCACTGTTGGAATAAATGTATATAATATAAAGCATATAACAAAAATGAGTAATAATGGAAAAACAATCGTTAAAATATTCTTAAAAACAGGAGTATTTAAAAATTGTAGGTAAGGAGTATTTATAGCTATCGATTTAAGTATTTCAAGGATTGGAAAAAGTAAAACAGAGATAGAAAATAATAGAATCGCAGAAAGGATAGCTAAAAAATCTCTCAATTTTCCAATAATAATATTAATAGATTTATCAGTACCGTTTATTTTGTTAAGTATTGTCCTCACATTCCTGAAAAATCCACTAGCGGCGAAGAATAAACCTACTATACCTAGAATTCCAGCAATGTCTTTTATTTTAATAACATCATTTACGCTATTAAGAATTATATCTTTTGTAAAAATCGCGTAATCATTATAAGGAATTATTGTATTAATTATGGTTATGACTTGTAATTCCATTTCTTTAGAATTCAAAAAATTTCCAAGTACCCAAAACACAATTAACACTAACGGAATAATACATGTAAACAGAGAAAAGGCTAATCCGCCTGAGAATAAAAATGTATGGTGTGTACCAAATCTAGTAGAAAGTCCTCCAAAATAGTGTTTAAAAAATGATACTATTTTTTTCATCATGGTCTATGGTAATACAAATGAAGCCATTTTTAAAGGCTCCATAAAGATTTAAATCCGTCAACTAAAAATCAATCCTCATAAAATACTTACAGCTGAACGCCACCTTTC
>JBHPEE010000050.1:0-14538 GCA_042577295.1 Fidelibacterota bacterium
CATATGAACGTATCGGTTATTGCTAATATTTTAAATGTGTATTTGAACGCCTATATACTTCCACGGGCATTTATTCGGGCACTAAAAGGCGCGGGCGGTAAAATTAGATTAAGCACACCCGTTAAAAAAATAATCGTTGAAAATCGTGTAGCTGTTGGTGTAGAAATCGGTGACGGCGAAAAACTTTTTGCAAAAAATATCATAAGCAACGCTGACCCCGAAACAACATTCATTAAATTAATCGGAAAAGAAAATTTAAGTAATAAACTTAATAAAAAACTGAGCAAGGTTCGTTATTCCACTTCGTGTCTAAGTTTGTTTTTAGCTGTTGACCTAGATCTAAAAAGTATGGGCTACGATTCCGGCAATTATTGGTATTATGACCATTCTGATCTTGATAAAATATATTCGCTCGGCCAAACCGATTATGCTGTTCATAATAGTCCACCCGCTATGTTTATGACAATCACAACACTCAAAGATCCGAGTAAAATGAAAAATGGTGTTCATACTATTGAAGCTTTTTGCTTTGCAAATTATGAACCGTTCAAAAAGTGGGAAGATGAACCGCAGGGAGAGCGATCAAAAGAATATAATAATTTAAAAAATAAAATAATGGAGCGGATGCTGAACTACCTTGAAAAACGTGTTCCTGGCATTAAAGACTCTGTTGTTTTTAAAGATATGGCTACTCCACTGACCAATGCTCATTTTATCAACTCCCACGATGGAAATATTTACGGAACCGATAAAATCACAAAACAAATTGGCCCGTTTGGATTTAATACAAAAACCGAGATCAAAAACCTATTTTTATGTGGTGCAAGCACGCTTTCACATGGTGTGGCTGGCGTAACGGGAACCGGCTTACGAGCCGCAACAACTATCTTGAATTGTAAAACTAAAGATTTGTTGAAGCAGAATGGTCCTGAATTAAAAATTAGTAGTGTAAACTAAGTATTGTTTCATGTGGTTATTTAGTTATCATACTATAAGAGATTATTTCCGCGATATCCGAACCAATAAACAAACATACCAAACAAACGTAATACGTATGTTGGAATGTTAGTTGCCATTTAATAGTAGTCACATATGAGAGAAAAATTAATTGCTGTTTTTGTTCTTTTTACAACGGTTTTATTCGGACAAAATAAGTCGTAGAAATATTTTGATCAAACTCCCCCTGCTAGGTCAGCCGAATTATTTGCATCTAAAATTATTAATCATTTAGCGCATAGTAGTCCAACCGTTACTTATGTCAGGAATTGAAGCAAAAAAGATTTTATATTGAACGGATATTGATAAAACAAGAAATATTGGGTTACACTTCTATTTCTTTCCAATCGCCCTTTAGTATTTTCCACAACATTATGCTTGCAAAAAGGAATAGGTATGTTGCCATCCCAATCCAGGGACCTATAAATCCCCAGCCTAAAACGATACCGGTTATATAGGAAAACGGTAAAAAGAACAGCCATATTATGGCTGATTCTACGGCTGCCGGAAAAAACGTGTTCCCTGCCCCAGAGAGTGAAAACCAAAGTGTCATTCCAACTGCATCTGCAAATTGAACAAATCCTGCTATTCGCAATGCTACCGAACCTATCCTAATAACGTCAGGATCATTGGTAAATATTGGTAATATATATTGTGGAATCGTGATAAATAAAATACCAAGCGTACCCATAATCATCATTGACCAACGTACGCTTTCTACTATGCTAATCTCAGCCTTTTTAGGTTCTTTTTCACCAAGATATTTTCCGACTAATGTCGCACAAGCTTGCCCAATGCCGGCAGCGGGCATGAAAGATGTGTGTAATATTGTGAACACAACTTCGGTTGAGGCCAGTTCTACAACTCCAATCTTAGCAAGTATTTTGTAAAATAGTGCATAGCCCAAGACCACCAACATACCTTGTGAGCCTTGCGGCAATGCCAAGAGGACTTGTCGTTTCATCATCGCTTTGCTTAAGTGGAGAGAAAATACTTTGTATTTTTTTTGTATCGCTGGAGTAAGTAAATATAAACTATAGTGGATTGCCATCCACAGCGATGCAATTAACGTCGCCATGGCAGCTCCTTTAACGCCCATAGCAGGGAATGGATACCACGACCACAGCGCGCCAAACCACGAAAAATCCATGCCGGATACCGATGAAAGTCCCGATTGAATTCCATCACGGCCATAAATTAAACCGGCGTTCAAATACACATTTAAAATATTAGCAATAACCGATACGTTCATATGAATGCGCGTACGCTCAATCCCGGTATAGAAACCTTGGAATGCAAAACCAAGAGTGGTGAAAAAGGTGCTCAAAAATGCGATTGATGCGTAATCAATGCACATTGCAATAACTTTAGGATCATCTAAAAACAGTGGTACAAGTCTATCCGCAAAGAAATACCCTAGCAATGATATCGGTATACCGAAAATTGCTGCTAAAATATGTCCGTTTCGCAACGCAGTACCGCACTCATTGTATCTTTTTTGTCCCAATCTACGCGATGTTACCGTTTGTGTTGCCGTGCGAAAACTCATGCCGAAATTAAGAACAATCCATGTTAGCATTGCACCCATACCGGTTGCCGCCAGTGCCGATGCGCCAAGTCGCCCAACCATCGCCATGTCAGCCAAGTTCATAAATGTGCGGCTTAGGTTACTGGCAATTACCGGTAGTCCAAGGAGAATAATCTTGTGTGAGATATCTCTATTGCGATGAAAAATTGTTTGTTTAAGGCGAAGCATTTTATTTTTCCAAAGAGTATATTCTTATTCCTTGTTCATTTAATAATTTTGTTGTTTTTCCGCAGGCGGGTGCATTTGTTGCAAAATCTATTTCTGCCTTTGGTGCATGGTTTTTAATGGTTTCAATTTGTTCCAGAATTTGTCTGCCGTCTTTCATGATAATTCTGCTTTTACGGTCTTTAATTAAAACAAAATGGTTATTGGAATATTTTCCAATTAAGGTTCTAGGTGATAGCCCAAATTTGCGTGGGTCAAGTAATAATATTTCTTTGTTTTCAATATAATACATTAGTTCATTTTATATAATAACGAGAAATTTAACAATCCTTGTGTTTAGTTCGATTACTAATTTTAAGTAAATTTCGGTGCTATGAATTCACTAAATACACTTTTTTCTATAAATCCTGAAGTAGAAAATGCTCTGTCTAAAAAACTGCCTGTTCTTGCCCTTGAATCAACCATCATTGCCCACGGAATGCCAAACCCTGAAAACATAGAATTTGCGAAACGAGCTGAAGCGCTTGCACGCAACCATGGTGTAACTCCTGCAACAATTGCGATTATTGATGGCAAAATTCATATCGGACTTGACAATAAGCAGCTAGAAACGCTGGCAAGCAATACAAATGCAGAAAAGGTTGCTGTGCGAGATATTGCTTTTACGGTTGCACAAAAACTAACTGGTGCAACCACTGTTTCGGCAACCATGCATTTAGCGCATTTAGCTGGTATTGAAGTTTTTGCAACCGGTGGAATTGGTGGTGTTCATAGAAGTACAGAGACTACATTCGATATTTCACAAGATTTAATTGAATTATCACGAACTCCTATGATCGTAATCTCGGCAGGCGTTAAGGCAATCCTAGATATCCCCAAAACCCTTGAGTATCTTGAAACCTGTGCCGTTCCGGTTGTAGGATATCAAATAACCGAATTCCCTGCTTTTTATTCGAGTACTTCAGGGATTCCTCTCGCACACAGCTGCAACACTCCGAATGAGGTTGCCCGATTGTTTATTGCACACCAAGAACTAGGATTACAGTCAGCAATTTTAGTTGGAAATCCTGTGCCTGAATCCGATGAAATTCCTAATAATATTATCGATAAATATATTAATTTGGCTCTTATTGAATGCTCAGAGAAAAAGATAGTCGGTAAAAAGGTTACACCTTTTTTACTTACAAGGATTGCTGGGTTAAGTAACGGGGAAAGTCTTAAAACAAATATTGTACTTGCTTTGAATAATGTTAATCTAGGCGTACAGATTGCAAAACAGCTTTTAAAAATTTAAGTTTGGCGAAGGGGAAGAATGGATAGGCTCCTAAAATATTCTAATTAATAATCTATTCCCACATTATAAAACATAAACGACAGTCTGTCGGTATACTCTTCAATAATCTTAGATGTCGGCTTTCCTGCGCCGTGTCCTGCTTTTGTCTCAATTCTAATTAATACTGGATTGTTGCCTTTTTGCGTTGACTGCATGGTCGCAGCAAACTTAAATGAATGCGCAGGAACCACTCTGTCGTCATGATCTGCCGTTGTTACCAATGTTGCTGGATATTCACTTTCATTAATATTATGTAATGGAGAATATCCTTTAAGATATTCAAACATTTCTTTTGATTCGTCAGCATTGCCATAATCTGATGTCCATCCTTCTCCGGCTGTGAATTTATGATATCTTAGCATATCCATTACGCCTAGGGCGGGAAATGCAACTTTTGCTAAGTCGGGCTGTTGGGTCATAACCGCACCAACCAATAAACCGCCATTTGAAGCGCCTGCAATTGCCAGATAATCCGTCGAAGTATATTTATTCTCTTTCAAATATTCGGCAGCGGCAATAAAATCATCAAATACATTTTGTTTAAGCATTTTTATTCCAGCCTTATGCCATTCTTCACCATATTCTCCACCACCTCGCAAATTTGGCTGGGCAAATATCCCGCCGTTTTCAAGCAATATTAGGTTTGTTAAGCTAAATTTCGGGGTTAGGCTTATGTTGAATCCACCATAGGCATATAAATAAGTAAGGTTTTTACCGTTTCTCTTTAAGCCTTTTTTATAAACAATAAACATCGGTATTTCTGTTCCGTCCTTGCTTTCATAAAAAACTTGTTCAGTAACAAAATCTTCTGGATTAAAATCAATATCCGGTTTCCAATAAAGCTCTGATTCACCGCTTTCAATTTCATACATAAAAATTGTTTCCGGACAGGTAAACGAAGTAAAAGAATAATAAAGTTTCTTATCTTCCTTTTCTGCTTCAAACCCCCCGGTTGTTCCAATCGCTGGCAATTCAACCTCCCTTATAAATTTACCGCTGTAATCATATTGTAATACTTTTGATTTTACATCAACCATATATGACGCAAATAAATTATTTCCGGCAGTTGAAATCGTCATAACATCTTCTGTTTCAGAAATTAAATCTTTCCAATTCTTTTGATCTGAGCTTTCTACGTTAACTTCAATAATGCGGTTGTTCGGTGCATTTAAATTCGTATGGATAAGCAACTTAGTTCCTTCATTGTCCACAACATAGTGTTCATTATCAAAACCCGTTATTATCGACATAATTTTACTTCCCGCCTTGGTTAAGTCCTGAAAATAGAGTTCATTGCCACTCGTACTTTCAGCAGCAGAAATAACCAGATATTTTTCATCCTGCGTAAGGTGTGCGCTAATATATCTTCTGGGTTGTTTTTCCCCTCCAAAAATCAGAACATCTTCTTTTTGGCCAGTGCCTAGCTTATGAAAATACAATTTGTGAAATTGAGTTTTTCCTGATAGTTGGCTACCTTCTTTGGGCATATCGTAGCTACTATAATAGAATCCTTCCTTCCCCTTCCACGATACATCGCTAAATTTTACATCAATTAACGTGTCGCCAATAATGTCTAGGGTCTCTGTATTTTTCACAATGATTTTTCGCCAATCTGAACCGCCTTCTGATATTAAATATGCCATTAATGAACCGTCTTTTGTAAAACCTGTGCCAGCCAATGAAATTGTTCCATCTTCAGAAAAGCCATTGGGGTCAATAAACACCTCAGGCTCTTCTGTGTCTAAATTTTCTGTACGGTATAAAACGTATTGGTTTTGAAGACCGTCATTTTTATAAAAATAATAGAAATCGCCATGTTTTGTGGGCGAACCCACTTTCTCATAATTCCAGATTTTTTCTAGCTGGTCTTTAATTTTATCTCTGAATGGAATTTGTTCTAAATAATCGAAGGTAACTTCATTCTGGGCTTCAACCCATTGGGCTGTTTCTTTAGATAAATCATCTTCAAGCCAACGGTATGGATCTGGTACCTCAATGCCAAAATAATTATCGACAACTGTGCCTTTTTCGGTTACCGGATATTCTGTTTTATTATTTGATGTTGTGTTGCACGAATACAGCAACAAGAATGAAAGTAAGATTGTTTGTTTTTTCATTATATGTTCTCTATATATTGTTTAATCTTCACAAAATTATTTCCGCCTATGGCATAAATTTTTATTCCAACATAATGAGCTATAGGTGCAATTAATCCAACCGCTTCACTCCATATAACTTTTTCGTTACTTGAAATGTTTTTGAATCTTTCGCATCCTAATGTGTGAACTGCCACTGTGTCCTGTCCGTTTATATTATTATATATTTTTGACATATCTGGAAATTGTGGATATATTCCTTCTGGTGTTGAACCGCGTAAAAAATTCTGTCCGGATCTATTTATGTGATTGATAATAGAAACAACGTTATCTGTTCCTATTAACTTATCAATTAATAAAAGTTCTTCCAATTTGAACCGCTTTTTGAGTTTAATGAAATTTTTAGGGTTAATGGTTTCTGAGTCAGCGTTCTTTGGCCAAATAATATCTTTTCCATTTAATTTACCAAATTCATGCCCGGCAATTGAGCCCTCTTTTTGTGTGCGTTTATTCCATTCTTTTAAAAAAGAACATAAATAAATCGGCATTTGTGTATAATTCATTGCCTCACCATCCTTTGACCAAATAAAACGGTTCCTAATCGAACTAATGTTGCACCTTCTTCCACAGCTATTTCAAAATCACTGCTCATTCCCATAGATAGCTCGGTAAATTTATCAACATTATTAGTATGCTGCTTTTTTATAGCATTATATATTTCTCGTAAAATAATAAAGGCTTCTCTAGTTCTATTATTATCTGACGTTAGTGGTCCAACGGTCATAAGTCCCTGAAGTTCTATTCCTTTTATTTCAAAACAGGAGAGCATTTCATCAATATTCTCTGGATTAAATCCAAATTTTGTACTTTCTCCACTTGTATTGATTTCTAATAAAATTGGTGTAGTACAATTTAAGGAAACTGCTTTACTTCCTATTTTTCTAGCTAGTATTAGCGAATCCACAGAATCTATGGTGTCGAAAATATTAAGCGCTTTATTTATTTTATTGGATTGTAAATGTCCAACTAAGCGCTTTGTAATGTTTGGAAGAATATCCGCAACTTTAGAAAATTTGCTTTCTGCCTCTTGAACGCGGTTTTCACCAATGGAGTCTAATCCTGCCAGCCTGACTTCTGAAATTATAGACGCAGGGTGTGTTTTTGTAATGGCGACAATTTTAATTGGTGTTTTATTACCGCTCCGTATTTGAGCGTTTACTATTCGTTCTTTGACCCTCTCAACGTTTTCTTTTAAGTTCACTTATTCGGTTTGACCAATAATAAGTTGCTTGCCGTCCTCTTTTATTTCATTTTCCGATTCTTCTTCGCGTATAACGCGTGATATTGAAGAAATCATAGCTCCATCATCAAGCTTTACCAAACGAACACCCTGTGTTACGCGGCCAATTGTACGAATTGCAGATACCGGTTGACGCATAATAACTCCCATGTCGGTAATAATAATCAGATCGTCTGTTTCGACAACTTCCATTATGGCCACCATCTTTCCTGTTTTTTCGGTAGTCCGCATTGTTAAAACACCCTTTCCGGACCGAGATTGCGTACGATATTGAATAACTTCAGTTCTTTTTCCGTAACCTCGCTCTGTGGCCACAAGGATTGTTCCTTCTCTTTTAACAACCAACATCCCAATTACCCTGTCTGTAGCAGAACTAAGCTTGATTCCTATTACACCCATCGTTTTTCTTCCGCTTGGGCGAATATCGCTTTCAGAAAAGCGAATTGATTTTCCGTCACTAGTGCCCAATAAAATATCATGTTCACCATTAGTGATACGCGCCTCAATTAATTGATCTCCTTCACGTACCTCTATTGCATATATGCCGCCCTTGCGGGGATTGCCATAAGCAGAGAGAACTGTTTTCTTAACAATGCCTTTTTCGGTTGCCATGACAATATAATGTTCATCATCAAATTCTTTAACACTAACAAATGCTTTGACGTGTTCATCGGTTTCACAACCAATTAAATTAACAATCGCTCGTCCACGAGTTGCTCGTCCGCCTTGTGGAATATCATATGCTTTTAACCAATAACATTTACCTCCATCGGTAAAAAACAACATATACTCATGTGTGCTGGCAATGAAGAGATGTTCTATAAAGTCTTCATCTCTTGACGTAGCTCCCTGAACTCCTCGACCACCGCGCCTTTGGGTTCTATATGTACTAACTGCCGTTCGTTTAATATATCCCTGATGAGTAATGGTTATAACCATATCTTCTTCAGCAATCATGTCTTCAATAGAAAATTCAGCACCGTATGGCATTATTTCGGTTCGGCGTTTATCTCCGTGTTTTTCAAGCAATTCTCTTAACTCTGTTTTAATTATATCCATCCGCATACTGCGGCTTTCTAATATATTTCTTAATTGAGCAATCAGCTGAATAATTGCTTTGTATTCCTCAACCACTTTAGCAACCTCAAGGCCTGTTAGTTTTTGAAGCCGCATATCTAAAATTGCTTGAGCCTGTATTTCAGATAATTCGAAACCATCCATCAGGCCTTCTTTGGCTTGGGCAGGATTTTTACTGCCGCGAATTATTTTTATTACTTCATCGATATTATCGAGAGCAATTTTTAATCCTTCAAGAAGATGCGCTTTTGCTTCGGCTTGTTTTAGGTCAAATTCAGTTCTGCGAACAACAACGACATGTCGGAAATCGATAAAATGATTCATCACTTCCGGCAGGTTCATCACCTTTGGAACGCCATTAACAAGCGCCAACATGATTATACCAAAAGTGTCTTGTAATTGCGTATGTTTATATAATTGATTTAAAACCACATCAGGAATTGAGTCTCTTTTTGTTTCAATTACTACACGGATTCCATCTTTATCTGACTCATCCCGCAGGTCTGAGATTCCTTCTAGTTTTTTATCATGTACAAGATCGGCAATTTTTTCGATAAAATTTGCTTTATTTACTTGATATGGTAATTCAGAAATAATAATGTGCTCACGTCCGCTCTTAGTTGTTTCAATAAAGGCTCGCCCGCGAACAATTACTTTGCCTCTTCCGGTAGTGTATGCATTTTTTATTCCTTCGGTGCCCATTATTATTGCGCCGGTTGGAAAGTCAGGTCCATTTACAAAACCCATTAATTCTTCTGTAGTTAATTCAGGGTTGTCTATTAAGGCAATTAGGCCGTTAATCAGTTCGGTTACGTTATGTGGAGGGATTTTTGTTGCCATTCCGACGGCAATTCCTTCTGATCCGTTTGCTAAAAGCACTGGAAAGACCGTAGGTAAAACTGTTGGTTCTTGCAAGGTTTCGTCAAAATTTGGAATCCAGCTAACCGTTTCCTTATCAAGGTCGCGCAACATGTCACTACCAATTCTTGTCATTCGCGACTCTGTATAACGCATTGCTGCAGCACTATCACCATCAATGGATCCAAAATTTCCTTGTCCGTCTACTAACTCATAGCGCATAGAAAACGGTTGTGCCATCCGCACCAACGCATCATAAACAGAAGAATCTCCATGCGGGTGATATTTACCCAACACATCACCAACTATTCTGGCTGATTTTTTATAGGCTCGATTCCATTGTGACCCAAGATCATTCATCCCAAACAATATCCGTCGATGAACGGGCTTAAGACCGTCTCGTACGTCGGGCAAAGCCCGCGCAACAATAACAGACATGGAGTAATTTAAATAACTCTCTTTCATCTCGTCTACAATATCACGATTAATAGTATTTTCTCTTGCTATATCCACTTTATTTTTCCTGTCTGTTAAATGTCAAGATTTGAAACAAATTTTGCGTTTTTTTCAATGAAGGTACGCCTGGCTTCTACGTCGCTACCCATCAATTCCTGAAAGGTTGTTGACGCTTCCATTGCATCGTTGATTTTCACTTGCATAAGCGTGCGCCGTTCAGGATCCATTGTCGTAACCCATAATTGCTCCGGATTCATTTCACCCAAACCCTTATACCGTTGTAAGTTAACTGTTTTGTTCTCATTGTCTTTCTGCATTCTCCCAACTATCGTTTCCCGTTCATTTTCATCGTAGGCATATACTTCTTTTTTTCCTTGCTTAATCTTATACAAAGGAGGCATTGCTAGATACATATTCCCATTAGTAATTATTTCAGGCATTTTTCTGTAAAAGAATGTTAATAATAACGTTCTAATGTGGCTTCCGTCTACATCGGCATCAGTCATTATAATGATTTTATGATAACGTAGTTTTTCAATATCGAAATCAGATACTGATTTTTCACCGGAATCATCACCTGAACCTCCAAAACCCGTACCAAGTGCTGTAA
This sequence comes from Fidelibacterota bacterium, assembly GCA_042577295.1. Taxonomy (GTDB): domain Bacteria; phylum Fidelibacterota; class Marinisomatia; order Marinisomatales; family JAHJCW01; genus JAHJCW01. The sequence continues at coordinate 10,480 of JBHPEE010000050.1, forward strand.
TTATTGTTTGAATTTCGTTATTTGATAAAAGTTTATCAATTCTGGCTTTCTCGGCATTGATTACTTTGCCACGCAAGGGTAATATTGCTTGAAATCTACGATCCCGTCCTTGTTTTGCAGATCCACCTGCCGAATCACCCTCAACTAAATATAATTCGGTCATAGCCGGGTCTCTATTTGAACAGTCTGCAAGTTTTCCGGGTAATGTTGAACTACCCAAAGCGCTCTTTCTGCGAATTAATTCGCGCGCCTTTCGTGCTGCGCTGCGACTTCTTGCAGCTAATAGGGCTTTTTCAATTATTTTTCTTCCAACCGAAGGATTTTCCTCTAAGAAATCTTGTAAGCCCTCATATACAGCCGCATCAACTATTCCTTTTACGTCACCATTGCCAAGTTTTGTTTTTGTTTGTCCTTCAAACTGTGGTTCGGGAACTTTTACTGAAACTACTGCTGTTAAGCCTTCTCTGAAATCTTCTCCAGACAATGAAATGTTTTCATTTTTATTTGTCTTAATGATATTGTTTTTTGCTGCATAGTTATTCAGTCCGCGTGTTAGCGCTGATCGAAAGCCGGATAAATGCGTACCACCTTCAATCGTGTTAATATTATTCACAAAGGTTAATACGTTTTCAGTATAGTTTGAGCTGTATCGCAAAGCAACTTCCACTGGAACTTCAGCGTCTATTTTGCTAACCGTTACGACTTTGTTATGCAACGGTAGATTGCTACTATCTAAATACTTAACAAAATCAATTAATCCTCCAGCATATTTATACTGTTCTACAATTTTTTCATCACTGCGATTATCAATAATATTTATTTCTAAACCGCTATTTAGATATGCTAGTTCGCGTAAACGGTCACTTATTATATCAAACTCAAAAACTGTTGTGTTAAAAACTTGACTGTCAGGTAAAAATGTGATTATTGTACCCGTCTTCTTGGACTTTCCTACAACTTCAAGTTTGCTTATTACCTTGCCTCTTGAATAGCTCTGTCTATATATTTTGCTGTCTCTATGAACTTCTGCTGTAAGTAATTCGGATAAGGCATTCACTACTGATACGCCAACACCGTGTAAGCCGCCGGAAACTTTATATGATCCTTTATCAAATTTTCCTCCTGCATGTAAAATGGTCATCACAACTTCCAGAGCTGGGAGTTTTTCTTCCTTGTGTATATCAACCGGTATTCCTCGGCCGTTGTCCTCAACCGATACTGAACCGTCGTTATTTAAACTAATATCTATTTTTGTACACTCACCGGCCAGCGCCTCATCCACCGAATTGTCTACCACTTCATAAACCAAATGGTGTAATCCTCGTTTGCCAACATCACCGATATACATCGCCGGTCGACGCCTCACAGCTTCTAGCCCTTTTAATACCGTAATTTTTTCTGCGCCGTATTTAGATTTTTCTTGAACGTCTTTTGTCATATGAATCTTATATCCCTTATTACACTTTTACCAATTTTATTGTTTATTTTTTGAATTATTTCTTTTTTTTGAAAATACAATTCCTGCCGCCATGTTGGTGATGACACTTTTATAATTATCACACCATGCTCAACTCTATCCGGTTCTGTATTTTTTGCAACTGTTTCCCCAACGATCTCATTCCAGATGTTTAATGCGTTGTTTTGAGCAATGGCATTATCAATTCCAAATTTCCGAAGCATTGAATCAATTGCTATTTTTAAACTTTGCATTATCCTAAATAAAAACTGCAGTTATTTGATTTGTTAATTTTTATGCCTCGATCTTCAACGATCTTTAAGTCTGTTGTTGTTATTATTGTTTGAAGGTCATTATCTATCATTGCCATAGCCTGTTTACTACGTGAGCCGTCTAATTTTGCAAACAAGTCATCTAAAAGTATTATTGGAGCTTTTTCCGTCACTTTTCTAATTAGTTTCACTTCTGCTAATTTTATTAATAATAATGCAAGTTTATGTTCACCCTGCGATCCATACTGTTTGATATTTTTTCCGTTAAACGTGAAATCAATTTTATCTGTGTGTGGGCCAAATGATGTTCGTCCTAGATAAATATCTCTGTTTTGTCCTTTTTTCAATATCTCAATATACTCTTTTTCATTCTCGGGCATTTTTTTTTCCAATTCACCTGAAAACGAGAACCTACCAACCTTAAAATCTTTTACTGTATTTTTTACTTCAAGACTGTACTTATTGAAAAATTCAGTTCTCCTCATCCACAATTTTTGACCAATTTCAGATATTCTTTCATTCCAAATATTTAATTCTTTGCCGGCGCCGCTCATTAAATTAAAATCATCTAATAGTTTGTTGCGTTGTTTTAATATTCGATTATAATCCGATAAAATTGTAAAATATTCATTAGAAATAATCGAGAATAATTTATTAAAATAATTTCTTTGATCCTGCGGTGATCCTTTTGTTATTATTTGCTCTTCTGGAGACAATAGTACAACCGGATTCAATCCCACTAATCCTTTAATACTTTCCAGTTTATTTCCGTCAATTAAAATACGCCTTGTTCCGTCTTTGGTTTGGTTAATCTGAATTTTTTGAATCTTATCATTAGTATGAAATTTTCCTGTTATGCTGAAAAATTCCTTATCGTCTTTTAATAGTTCTTTTTTTCGATGTGTCCTGAAACTTCTTCCAATTGACAAATAATGTATCGCTTCTAATATGGCGGTTTTGCCCGATCCGTTCTTACCCCAAATAATATTAATATTGGGACAAAATTCGATATTTATAGTATCATGATTGCGAAAAGAAACCAATCCAATTTCCTTAATTGGCATTGAATAAACTAATTTTTAAAAATATTCAGAATACCTAGTCGTTCAACCTGATAGGCATTAATAACATTGTCAAATCTATATTATCGTCTGATTTTTCTGGATAAAATAGAGTGGCGCTAATGGGCGTTTTCAATTTAACAATTACATTTTCGTCTTGAACGTGCGTTATTATATCACGCAAATACGAAGCATTATATCCAATCAATAAAGGTTCACCACTGTATTTTGCGCCGGACAAGTCTTCTTGACCTCGCGATGCTTTTTCAGGATCTTCTGTTGTCATGCGTACTTTTTGTTCGTCTAAATGTAGAGCAATTTGATGCGTGGCTTTATTTGAAAAGATAGAAACTCTTCGCACTGCACCCAATAAATCATTCTGATTAACGGCTAACACTTTATCGTTATCCGTCGGTATAACACTTTCATAATCAGGAAAGCGCTCATCAATAACTCGTGTATAAACTGTATCTTCGCCAAATTTGGCGATCAAATGATTATCGCTTGCTAAAATTTCTGCTGCATCTGCCGTAAAAGTATTAAATAAATTTAAAAATTTTCTTGGTATTATAATATCGCCCGTAAACTCACCTGCTTTGTAATCTTTCACAATATATTGCACAAGACGGTGTCCATCTGTTGCAACTGCCGTAAGTTTACTTTCATTAACGCGCAGAAAAACGCCTGTTAAGGCTGGTTTCATTTCATCGCGGCTCACCGCAAAACTTGTCATTTCGATGACTGATTTCATTATTTCAAGACTGATGCCTAAATTCTTTTTACCATCTGTTTGGGGTAATGCAGGAAATTCTTCCGGAGCTTTTCCCATTAAATCATATACACCATTATCAGTTTTTAATTCAATTTTATGCTGTTGATTAACCGATAATGTGATTCTATCATCATTGATCTCGTTTGTGATTTCTAATAGTGGTTGTAATGGAATAGCGGCAGAGCCTGTTTCTTTTATAGTTGCCGGTAATTTTGTTACAATTGTTATTTCTAAATCCGTACTCCTGATAATAGTATTTTCATCATCTACTTGAAATAATGCAAAACTTAAAATAGGCAATGTTGAACGATTAGGTACTGCTTTAGATAATTTTTGAAGAGCTGTTTGTAACTCTGTTTTAGATGTTGAAATTTTCATAAAACTTCCTTGTAAATATTGTTCAAATAAAGAGTAATAATTTACCTTATTATGACCTTAAAAAGTAATTAATAATTTCATTTTAATTAACCTTAAAATATATAATTAAAAGTTTTATAT
>JBHPEE010000051.1:0-14464 GCA_042577295.1 Fidelibacterota bacterium
ATAATCAAACAAATACTTGGATCGTTAAACAAGTAATCATAAAAAAACAACCCTTTCGGGTTGTTTTTAGCTTACTGATTGTTATATAAATAATTACTAAGGTTTACTGGTCTCTGCCATGTTTTACTTTTGTAGAATAACATCGGTTTGTAAAGTTAAAACAGTTGAATTGATGTTTTTGAATTAGAACTATAGTAAATATCGATTTTAGAGATCTCTAATAGAGCCTTATTTTGTATAAACTTGAGCGAGGTATTTTTCTTAACAAATTGTATATTCATACTTTAAATACAGGAAATACCACTATGAAACGAAAAAGGTTACCGCAAATCATTGCTATCATTGTTCTTTCAATACTTTTAATTAATTGTAAAAAAACCACTGAATCGGGAAACAATTGGGGGGAAGCTGATCTTACCTCTTTTGTAGCAATTGGTAATTCGCTTACTGCCGGTGTTGCCGATGCTGCTCTTTATGAAGATGTTCAAAAAAATAGTTTTCCAAAATTAGTTGCTGATGCGGCCGGAATAAGTGATTTTGAACAACCTCTAATGGGTGACACTGGTTATAGTTTCAAAGAAGAAGAAGGACGATTGTCTTTAAATATATTTGTTGATCCGCCGTCAATTGATTTTTTGCCGGCTGGCAACGAAAAGAATCGAGATTTAAACCGTGCCTACAATAATCTTGGTATTCCGTTGATCAGAGCAAACCAAGTGTATACTACCAAAACTCCTGCTCAAGCTAATGACAATCATTTTGTTGATAAAATTTTGCGTAACTCGGGACATACACAGATACAGGAAGCGCTTTCACTTAATCCGACTCTTATAACTTTATGGGTTGGCAATAACGATGTGCTTGAAGCTGCTTCACTTGGATTAGCTGACGAGAATTACCCCTATACCGATCCTAATGATTTCGAAGATGATTTAACAGCTATTATTAATGAACTAACTAATGGCACCGATGCACCAATTTTAATTGCCAACATTTTTGATTTAACTGATTTACCGTATTTTTCAAGCCTACCTTCAGAAATTACTTTTATGGAAACAAATAAGTATCTTTTTGGCGAATGTGAAAATGGAGTTCGCAAGTTAACTGATGACGACTTAGTACTATATTGGGCACTTCCAGAATATTTGACATTGAAAGATAGTACAGAATTCCCCGGTAATATCTCCGAAAATACTGCTCTTAACGATACATTAATTTTGGACAAAACAGAAAAGACAAAGATTCAAAATGTGATTGATGATTATAATGATATAATTCAGACCTTAACTAGTCAAAATACACAGTTATACTTAGTTGATATTTATTCATTATTTAAGGATATCGATGCAAATGGCTATGATATTGGAGGCATCAATTACAGTAATGATCTCATTACATTTGATGAAAATGGCGTAATCAACATCAATTTACTCAATACATTATTTAGCTATGACGGCTTGCATCCTAATCAGAATGGCTACCTTAGTATTGCTAATACTTTTATAGATAAGATCAATTCAGTATTTAAAGCGGATCTTCCCTCAGCAAAACTTAATAATTAGTATGCGAATAATTCCTCGGATAGTCTTATTATTTAGTATTTTTATTTTTTCCTGCAATAATATGGTTGGCCTCGAACCTGTTTCAGGTGTAGAAGGAAACTTGACTTTTAATGGTTCATGGAAATCAGACATTCAAGCTGCAGCTGTAATCGCTTTAGATGATTTAGATCTGGATAACCCTGCTTCTCATTTAATTACTTACAGTAATTTGATTGACCCCGGCACAAATACTGCTGAATATTTTATCCAATTAGCTCCTGGACAATATTATTTAGCTACAGTTGGTGTAACAGTTGATCCTGGCTTTTTTGCTGCAAAACTAGATTCATTTATAAATGCTGAGACTATCCCACTCGAAATAATTGATAATGACTTACGGAACTTGACAACTCCAATCAATATTGACTCTCAGGAAATTACAAAGGAAGATAGGGAAGTTGTATTTTGAGAGAATCAATAAAATATCTCCTAATCGTATTAGTTATACCAATAATTATATTTGCTCAAAACGATGGATTTATAAGTGGCAAGGTTACGGATCATAAAACAAATGAACCCTTATTTGGTGTAAATATTCTTGTTAGAAATACTTATATCGGTACAAGTACCGATGAATTTGGTGCTTTCAGGATAGAGAATCTCACTAATGGTAATTATACCTTATTGATCAGTATGATCGGTTATAAAAAACAGGTGATCACAAATGTAAGCGCTCAAAATGATTCATTAATTAATATAGAATTATTACAGGATGTTTTAGCATCCCCTTCGGTAATTGTAACGGCAACACGCAAAGAACAAGATGTAATGGAATCTCCACTATCGGTATCGGTATTGGGACCGCGTCAAATTTCGGAAAAGAGTTCGATCAGTTTAGCTGAAGCATTGATATTTCAACCGGGCGTGAGTACAGTTTATGATCAATTAAATATACGCGGAGCTTCGGGTTACACTTTAGGTGCTGGAAGCCGATCTTTATTACTGATTGATGGGATACCTTTATTAGGCAGTGCTGCAGGTAACATAAATTGGTCAATTATTCCGACCTCCGAGATAGAACGCGTTGAGATTGTAAAATCCGGCGGTTCAGCTATGTACGGTTCAAGTGCAATGGGGGGTGTTTTAAATGTTATTACTCGTAATGCACCATTAAAACCGGAGACTCGAATAAGATTTAAAACAGGATTTTACAGTCAACCTAAATACGAGCAATGGAAATGGCGAGATGATCCGGGCATATTTAATATTATAGAACTAACCCATTCAAGGCCGATTGGTAAACATGGTATGTGGGTTAGATTACAGCGCGAGGATACGGATGGATATACTCAATTGGGTTGGCGTGAATCATTTAATTTTACATCAAAGGTTAAATTAAATTTAAACTCACGGTTAAACGGCTCAGTTTACGGAAATTATTATCAAAGCAAGAACGGCTTGACTTCACAATGGAAAAATGCAGCAGATCCGTTTGAGGCACCTATCGGTGATGAAAATGATAGTGCAAAAGGATATAAATTTAATTTAAATGGATTCCTGAACTATGTCTTCTCAATTAAAACAATAATGAAATTCAAATTAGGTTATTATGATATTGAATGGCAGAATGATGGTCGTACCAATCAGGATTATTCTCATGAAACAAAAGGATTCGGGGAATATCAAATAACTAAGAATTGGAGTAATAATATCAATACTGTTGTTGGTATATCTTCACAATATGCCAAGATTGATGCTAAGATATTCGGTGATCATCATAGCAACTCGCAGGCTGTATATTTACTAACACAAGTTAATCTATTTGAAGATTTGAACCTTTCGATCGGAGGTAGATACGAGGGATATTGGGTTGATAATAAATTATTAGATGATACATTTGCGCCTCAGGTCGCGTTAAACTGGAATAAAAATGGTATTATTGCTCTGCGGACTTCTTATGGTAAAGGATTCAGGGTACCCACAATCGCCGAAATGTTCACTCGATCGCAGTTGAATGTATTTCAAGTAGAACCAAATCCTGATCTTATCGCTGAGAATAGCGATGCTTTTGAAATCGGCAGTTCAGTGCTTTTAGGAGACCTTGGGTTGATCACACTATTAAAGATAGATGCGGCTATATTTAGTAATCGATTTAAATATTTAATAGAACCTTTACCTAATGAAAATGGAATTATCCATTTTGAGAATATAACTGATGCCAAAATTAACGGTGCTGAGCTTGGCATAAATATTGGTATTTTAGATAATAATCTAATTCTTTCTACAGCGTATACCTGGCTTGATCCGGTAGCTATTGATGATACCGGAAATGTGATTGATACACTTTCGTATCGATTTAGACATAATTTAATTTCCACAATTTCAGGCTATTGGAAACAATTTTCTGCAACTTTAGAACATAGATATGCAAGCCGGATTGGTAGAGTTCAACTATTTGAAGAAAATTACATAACCGGTTCAGATATTAGGGTACCTATTAATTTATGGAATATTGGATTTGGTTATACTTTAAAAGGGTGGGAAACTAGGTTAAGAATAGAAAATATGTTCCAATATTACTATGTTGAACTTGAAAGGAATATGGGTGAGGATAGAAAAATTTCAATTAATATAAGTAAATCCTTTTAATTGTCACTATGAAACAAATAAAACATTTTAATAAATGAAGCGAATTCTCACAATATTATTTATCTTATCAGGATTGATAGCGGCCAAGGATGTTGTTGATATTAAGGCCAATCAACCCGGTCAGCTTGTTATTGAGTTATCGATTGACTCAACCTGGATATCTTCAAATGATCAATCGATTCACACTATTCCAAGCTTAGACGCCTATTTTGAACCGGGGTTTCCGATTATTCCTTATTATCAAGAAGTATTAATCGGTGTTCCGGCAAATGCCGACTTGAGAATATTTAGCGATGACAGAGAAACTTTAGGGGATTATAATCCAACAATATTAGGTTCTGAAAAATCCAAGGGATTAGAAGTAGAATTTGAACTACCAATAGAATCTAAATTTAATGGCTATTTCCCGAACCAAAATGTAAAATTAAGTCCAACAAAGGATGTAAATGGAGCACCTTCTTCTAAAATAGAAGTATTTCCATTTAGTATTCAAGACAGTCAATTATTTGTTACAAAGAATATCTCCGTTCAAATTTCTTGGGATGCAGCCGTTCAAGGTTCTCCTGTGAAAATATTATCGAAAACTTCTTTGAAAGAATTAAAATCAAAGAAAATATTAAAAAAACCTACACAAAACATAATTCCAGATTACCAATTCAGTAGTGATATTGCCAAGATAGTTATCGATGCTTCCGCTTGGTATAAAATATCCAATTCTGAATTACTATCAAATGGTATCGATCTTACTGGCTTTAACCCAAAGTCAATACGTGTGTGGAATAAAGATGATGAGATTCCGGTTTATATTGAAATTGGAAATGATGGGGCTTTCAACAATGAAGATATGATCGTTTTCTATGGAGAAATAAATTCATCTCCCGAGGGTAGGGATTATGAACACAATTTTTATACAAACGATAATGTTTATTGGCTGACATGGGGAGCAGGGGAGGGACTGAGATTCGAAGAAAAGGATGTTTTTCCTGATTTACCTGCTAGCGAAGTATATATTCCGGAATATTTTACTGACACACTTAAAGTTGAAAAGGAACAAAGATATTTTCGCCTGAATTATAACAATAATTATTTATTCCAAAACTGGGATATTACTGATCATATTTTCATGGCAGCCAGTGTAGCAGCGGGTGGAATTAAAAATATCACTTTCAAAATATCTGATCCGGTAAGTTCAATCGATAATAGTGTTGAAATAGAAGTATTAGTTTACGGTGTATCTTATAATGATCACGTATTAAATGTTAATTTAAACGATAATGAGTTATTACGCGTTGAATGGAGTGGCCAATCAAGTTTAAGTGCCAATAACTATAATCAGCAATTATTTTCAAGCGACATTTTGCAAAACGGAAACAATGTATTATCTCTATTGTTGCATAAGGATGATCCAAGTGCTAATGACAGAATGGAAATGAATTGGTTTAAATTAATTTACCCTAGATATTTTCGTGCTACTAATGACTATCTAGAATTTAATTCTAGTGAAAATAATAGCTCAACTATTCAATTCAATATTCAAAATGTTTCATCTCCTGAAATATTACTTTTTAAAGGTAAAAATCAAATACTACTTAATTATAATATTAGCGAAATAGAGCAAGAAAATTATGATGTTTCATTTCAAGATGATAATTCCAATTTAAAATATGAATTGATTGCAAAAGATAAATTAATTAGTGTGAAACAGCTCACATTGGAAATACCAATACAGAACCAATTGAATAGTATACAAAATACTTATATTGTTATATGTCCGGATTCTTTTAAATCGATCTTGGAGCCCTTATTAGATATTCATAATGGTGTTGCTGTCGATGTTGAAGATATTTATCGCCAATATAATGGCGGAATATTATCTCCGTATGCAATTAAAGCATTCCTAAGCGATCTTTATTATAATAATAATTTAGAATATGTCTTAATAGCCCACCAGAACAATCTATATGATCAGTGCTGTTTTCAATCAACCAATCAAAGGGATGCGTTTATACCGGCGATGCATATATTTGTGTATCAATGGGGTGACGTAGTATCAGATTATTGGTATTCTTTGCTAGAAGGAGATGATTATTTACCGGAAATCGCAGTGGGAAGGTTTCCGGCAGCCAATAGTATAGAGTTGCAGGAAATGGTGCGTAAGACAATGTTTCATATGAATCGAAATCCACAAATATGGGATAACAATGCATTGCTAATTGGGGGGAAAGAGAATGTGTTTATATATCAATCAGAAGATTTAGCAAATAATTTTATCGATAATGGACAATTTTTATCAAGGATATATGTTGCTACAGATACGACCAGTAATTTTTATTATAGTAATACTGATACCTTATTGAATCATTTTAATCGCGGGTTAGCATATGTGAATTTTCTGGGGCATGGTGGAGCATATGTTTGGTCCGATGCTCAGTTATTAAATAGAGATGCAATCGAGCAGGAAGTTATTAGAAATGGTAATAGAACCCCTTTTGTTACTAGTATGACTTGCTATACTGGAGATATAAGCCGACCCAATTCACTCGGACGATATATGCTTACAAATCAATATGGAGGAGCACACGCCTGGTTTGGAAGTGCTGGTCCTGCTTGGTCTATTAATGACTACGCACTGGCCAAACCTTTGCAGAAACTGTTGTTATCTGACGAGGATTTAAGTGTAGGTGATTTAATTAATCAATCAAAAATCGATTATTATATTACAAATTCAATTGCCTATCCTTCAATAGCAGGCTCTCAACTATTTCAGTTTAATCTAATAGGTGACCCTGTTGTAAAAGTAAAAAAACCAATAAAAGAAAATGTTACAATAACCCCATTAGATCCTGAACCTGGAGAAGATATCGAAATAAAATCTAATGAGGCACTGAGTGATTCAGTATTCTAACAGAAGATATTCCATTTCTGTCCAAAACCTCGGTTATAACACTGATAGAATCACAAATTGTTGGAACTGCGGGAATTGTTGACAGGATATTTACAAAGGATCCCGCAACCGAAAGTAATTGCGATGAATTATATAATAAATTATCCGATTTATGTGAAATATTTATTTTGTGTATACCTTTACTTAAAGTATCCGGTAAAGATAAAATTTCCGGCAGCGAATTACCTAATACAGACGACTGGTTTAATGAGTAATTATCAGGGAGAAATATTTGATAGAATACTGAATCACTCAGTGCCTCATTAGATTTTATTTCGATATCTTCTCCAGGTTCAGGATCTAATGGGGTTATTGTAACATTTTCTTTTATTGGTTTTTTTACTTTTACAACAGGGTCACCTATTAGATTAAACTGAAATAGTTGAGAGCCTGCTATTGAAGGATAGGCAATTGAATTTGTAATATAATAATCGATTTTTGATTGATTAATTAAATCACCTACACTTAAATCCTCGTCAGATAACAACAGTTTCTGCAAAGGTTTGGCCAGTGCGTAGTCATTAATAGACCAAGCAGGACCAGCACTTCCAAACCAGGCGTGTGCTCCTCCATATTGATTTGTAAGCATATATCGTCCGAGTGAATTGGGTCGGCTTATATCTCCAGTATAGCAAGTCATACTAGTAACAAAAGGGGTTCTATTACCATTTCTAATAACTTCCTGCTCGATTGCATCTCTATTTAATAACTGAGCATCGGACCAAACATATGCTCCACCATGCCCCAGAAAATTCACATATGCTAACCCGCGATTAAAATGATTCAATAAGGTATCAGTATTACTATAATAAAAATTACTGGTCGTATCTGTAGCAACATATATCCTTGATAAAAATTGTCCATTATCGATAAAATTATTTGCTAAATCTTCTGATTGATATATAAACACATTCTCTTTCCCCCCAATTAGCAATGCATTGTTATCCCATATTTGTGGATTTCGATTCATATGAAACATTGTCTTACGCACCATTTCCTGCAACTCTATACTATTGGCTGCCGGAAACCTTCCCACTGCGATTTCCGGTAAATAATCATCTCCTTCTAGCAAAGAATACCAATAATCTGATACTACGTCACCCCATTGATACACAAATATATGCATCGCCGGTATAAACGCATCCCTTTGATTGGTTGATTGAAAACAGCACTGATCATATAGATTGTTCTGGTGGGCTATTAAGACATATTCTAAATTATTATTATAATAAAGATCGCTTAGGAATGCTTTAATTGCATACGGAGATAATATTCCGCCATTATATTGGCGATAAATATCTTCAACATCGACAGCAACACCATTATGAATATCTAATAAGGGCTCCAAGATCGATTTAAAAGAATCCGGACATATAACAATATAAGTATTTTGTATACTATTCAATTGGTTCTGTATTGGTATTTCCAATGTGAGCTGTTTCACACTAATTAATTTATCTTTTGCAATCAATTCATATGTTAAATTGGAATTATCATCTTGAAATGAAACATCATAATTTTCTTGCTCTATTTCGCTAATATTATAATTAAGTAGTATTTGATTTTTACCTTTAAAAAGTAATATTTCAGGAGATGAAACATTTTGAATATTGAATTGAATAGTTGAGCTATTATTTTCACTAGAATTAAATTCTAGATAGTCATTAGTAGCACGAAAATATCTAGGGTAAATTAATTTAAACCAATTCATTTCCATTCTGTCATTAGCACTTGGATCATCCTTATGCAACAATAGAGATAATACATTGTTTCCGTTTTGCAAAATGTCGCTTGAAAATAATTGCTGATTATAGTTATTGGCACTTAAACTTGATTGGCCACTCCATTCAACGCGTAATAACTCATTATCGTTTAAATTAACATTTAATACGTGATCATTATAAGATACACCGTAAACTAATACTTCTATTTCAACACTATTATCGATTGAACTTACCGGATCAGATATTTTGAAAGTGATATTTTTAATTCCACCCGCTGCTACACTGGCTGCCATGAAAATATGATCAGTAATATCCCAGTTTTGGAATAAATAATTATTGTTATAATTCAGGCGAAAATATCTTTGTTCCTTTTCAACTTTAAGTGTGTCAGTAAAATATTCCGGAATATATACTTCGCTAGCAGGTAAATCAGGAAAAACATCCTTTTCTTCGAATCTCAGTCCCTCCCCTGCTCCCCATGTCAGCCAATAAACATTATCGTTTGTATAAAAATTGTGTTCATAATCCCTACCCTCGGGAGATGAATTTATTTCTCCATAGAAAACGATCATATCTTCATTGTTGAAAGCCCCATCATTTCCAATTTCAATATAAACCGGAATCTCATCATCTTTATTCCACACACGTATTGACTTTGGGTTAAAGCCAGTAAGATCGATACCATTTGATAGTAATTCAGAATTGGATATTTTATACCAAGCGGAAGCATCGATAACTATCTTGGCAATATCACTACTGAATTGGTAATCTGGAATTATGTTTTGTGTAGGTTTTTTTAATATTTTCTTTGATTTTAATTCTTTCAAAGAAGTTTTCGATAATATTTTCACAGGAGAACCTTGAACGGCTGCATCCCAAGAAATTTGAACGGAGATATTCTTTGTAACAAATAATTGACTGTCTTGAATACTAAATGGAAATACTTCTATTTTAGAAGAAGGTGCTCCATTTACATCCTTTGTTGGACTTAATTTTACATTTTGGTTCGGGAAATAGCCATTAAATTTAGATTCTATTGGTAGTTCAAATTCTACTTCTAATCCCTTGGATTTTTCAGAACCTAATATTGTTGGATTATAATCCCCTAAAGTTTCTCTGTCATCGCTAAATATTCTCAAGTCGGCATTTGCCGGAACACCGATTAATACTTCTTGATAATAAGGAATAATCGGAAACCCCGGTTCAAAATAGGCGTCTAAGCTTGGAATAGTGTGAATCGATTGATCATTTGAAGATATCCAGGTTGAGTCAATCGATAACTCAATAACAAGCTGACCGGGTTGATTGGCCTTAATATCAACAACATCCTTGGCCGCTATCAATCCTGATAAGATAAATAATATTGTGAGAATTCGCTTCATTTATTAAAATGTTTTATTTGTTTCATAGTGACAATTAAAAGGATTTACTTATATTAATTGAAATTTTTCTATCCTCACCCATATTCCTTTCAAGTTCAACATAGTAATATTGGAACATATTTTCTATTCTTAACCTAGTTTCCCACCCTTTTAAAGTATAACCAAATCCAATATTCCATAAATTAATAGGTACCCTAATATCTGAACCGGTTATGTAATTTTCTTCAAATAGTTGAACTCTACCAATCCGGCTTGCATATCTATGTTCTAAAGTTGCAGAAAATTGTTTCCAATAGCCTGAAATTGTGGAAATTAAATTATGTCTAAATCGATACGAAAGTGTATCAATCACATTTCCGGTATCATCAATAGCTACCGGATCAAGCCAGGTATACGCTGTAGAAAGAATTAGATTATTATCTAAAATACCAATATTTATGCCAAGCTCAGCACCGTTAATTTTGGCATCAGTTATATTCTCAAAATGGATAATTCCATTTTCATTAGGTAAAGGTTCTATTAAATATTTAAATCGATTACTAAATATAGCCGCATCTATCTTTAATAGTGTGATCAACCCAAGGTCTCCTAAAAGCACTGAACTGCCGATTTCAAAAGCATCGCTATTCTCAGCGATAAGATCAGGATTTGGTTCTACTTGAAATACATTCAACTGCGATCGAGTGAACATTTCGGCGATTGTGGGTACCCTGAATCCTTTACCATAAGAAGTCCGCAGAGCAATAATACCATTTTTATTCCAGTTTAACGCGACCTGAGGCGCAAATGTATCATCTAATAATTTATTATCAACCCAATATCCCTCGTATCTACCTCCGATCGAAAGGTTCAAATCTTCAAATAGATTAACTTGTGTTAGTAAATATACAGCCTGCGAGTTGCTATGATGATCACCGAATATCTTAGCATCAATCTTGGCATATTGTGAAGATATACCAACAACAGTATTGATATTATTACTCCAATTCTTAGTTATTTGATATTCCCCGAATCCTTTTGTTTCATGAGAATAATCCTGATTGGTACGACCATCATTCTGCCATTCAATATCATAATAACCTAATTTGAATTTCATTATTGTTTTAATTGAGAAGACATAGTTCAGGAATCCATTTAAATTAAATTTATATCCTTTTGCACTATCATTTTCATCACCGATAGGTGCCTCAAACGGATCTGCTGCATTTTTCCATTGTGAAGTCAAGCCGTTCTTGCTTTGATAATAATTTCCGTAAACTGAGCCGTTTAACCGTGAGTTTAAATTTAATTTAACCTTTGATGTAAAATTAAATGATTCACGCCAACCCAATTGAGTATATCCATCCGTATCCTCGCGCTGTAATCTAACCCACATACCATGTTTACCAATCGGCCTTGAATGGGTTAGTTCTATAATATTAAATATGCCCGGATCATCTCGCCATTTCCATTGCTCGTATTTAGGTTGACTGTAAAATCCTGTTTTAAATCTTATTCGAGTCTCCGGTTTTAATGGTGCATTACGAGTAATAACATTTAAAACACCCCCCATTGCACTTGAACCGTACATAGCTGAACCGCCGGATTTTACAATCTCAACGCGTTCTATCTCGGAGGTCGGAATAATTGACCAATTTATGTTACCTGCAGCACTGCCTAATAAAGGTATCCCATCAATCAGTAATAAAGATCGGCTTCCAGCACCTAAAGTGTAACCCGAAGCTCCGCGTATATTTAATTGATCATAAACTGTACTCACGCCCGGTTGAAATATCAATGCTTCAGCTAAACTGATCGAACTCTTTTCCGAAATTTGACGCGGTCCCAATACCGATACCGATAGTGGAGATTCCATTACATCTTGTTCTTTGCGTGTTGCCGTTACAATTACCGAAGGGGATGCTAAAACATCCTGTAATAATTCTATATTAATTAATGAATCATTTTGAGCGCTTACATTTGTGATCACCTGTTTTTTA
This sequence comes from Fidelibacterota bacterium, assembly GCA_042577295.1. Lineage (GTDB taxonomy): Bacteria > Fidelibacterota > Marinisomatia > Marinisomatales > JAHJCW01 > JAHJCW01. Next base: position 12,220 of record JBHPEE010000051.1, read on the forward strand.
TAACCGATCATACTGATCAATAAGGTATAATTACCATTAGTGAGATTCTCTATCCTGAAAGCACCAAATTCATCGGTACTTGTACCGATATAAGTATTTCTAACAAGAATATTTACACCAAATAAGGGTTCATTTGTTTTATGATCCGTAACCTTGCCACTTATAAATCCATCGTTTTGAGCAAATATAATTATTGGTATAACTAATACGATTAGGAGATATTTTATTGATTCTCTCAAAATACAACTTCCCTATCTTCCTTTGTAATTTCCTGAGAGTCAATATTGATTGGAGTTGTCAAGTTCCGTAAGTCATTATCAATTATTTCGAGTGGGATAGTCTCAGCATTTATAAATGAATCTAGTTTTGCAGCAAAAAAGCCAGGATCAACTGTTACACCAACTGTAGCTAAATAATATTGTCCAGGAGCTAATTGGATAAAATATTCAGCAGTATTTGTGCCGGGGTCAATCAAATTACTGTAAGTAATTAAATGAGAAGCAGGGTTATCCAGATCTAAATCATCTAAAGCGATTACAGCTGCAGCTTGAATGTCTGATTTCCATGAACCATTAAAAGTCAAGTTTCCTTCTACACCTGAAACAGGTTCGAGGCCAACCATATTATTGCAGGAAAAAATAAAAATACTAAATAATAAGACTATCCGAGGAATTATTCGCATACTAATTATTAAGTTTTGCTGAGGGAAGATCCGCTTTAAATACTGAATTGATCTTATCTATAAAAGTATTAGCAATACTAAGGTAGCCATTCTGATTAGGATGCAAGCCGTCATAGCTAAATAATGTATTGAGTAAATTGATGTTGATTACGCCATTTTCATCAAATGTAATGAGATCATTACTGTAATTGATGCCTCCAATATCATAGCCATTTGCATCGATATCCTTAAATAATGAATAAATATCAACTAAGTATAACTGTGTATTTTGACTAGTTAAGGTCTGAATTATATCATTATAATCATCAATCACATTTTGAATCTTTGTCTTTTCTGTTTTGTCCAAAATTAATGTATCGTTAAGAGCAGTATTTTCGGAGATATTACCGGGGAATTCTGTACTATCTTTCAATGTCAAATATTCTGGAAGTGCCCAATATAGTACTAAGTCGTCATCAGTTAACTTGCGAACTCCATTTTCACATTCGCCAAAAAGATACTTATTTGTTTCCATAAAAGTAATTTCTGAAGGTAGGCTTGAAAAATACGGTAAATCAGTTAAATCAAAAATGTTGGCAATTAAAATTGGTGCATCGGTGCCATTAGTTAGTTCATTAATAATAGCTGTTAAATCATCTTCGAAATCATTAGGATCGGTATAGGGGTAATTCTCGTCAGCTAATCCAAGTGAAGCAGCTTCAAGCACATCGTTATTGCCAACCCATAAAGTTATAAGAGTCGGATTAAGTGAAAGCGCTTCCTGTATCTGTGTATGTCCCGAGTTACGCAAAATTTTATCAACAAAATGATTGTCATTAGCTTGAGCAGGAGTTTTGGTAGTATACACTTGGTTTGCTCTGATCAACGGAATACCAAGATTATTGTAGGCACGGTTTAAATCTCGATTCTTTTCGTTGCCAGCCGGCAAAAAATCAATTGACGGCGGATCAACAAATATATTTAAAGACAATCGTCCTTCTTCTTCTTTGAAACTATAACCAGTGTCACCCATTAGAGGTTGTTCAAAATCACTTATTCCGGCCGCATCAGCAACTAATTTTGGAAAACTATTTTTTTGAACATCTTCATAAAGAGCAGCATCGGCAACACCGGCAGTAAGCGAATTACCAATTGCTACAAAAGAGGTAAGATCAGCTTCCCCCCAATTGTTTCCCGATTCAGTGGTTTTTTTACAATTAATTAAAAGTATTGAAAGAACAATGATAGCAATGATTTGCGGTAACCTTTTTCGTTTCATAGTGGTATTTCCTGTATTTAAAGTATGAATATACAATTTGTTAAGAAAAATACCTCGCTCAAGTTTATACAAAATAAGGCTCTATTAGAGATCTCTAAAATCGATATTTACTATAGTTCTAATTCAAAAACATCAATTCAACTGTTTTAACTTTACAAACCGATGTTATTCTACAAAAGTAAAACATGGCAGAGACCAGTAAACCTTAGTAATTATTTATATAACAATCAGTAAGCTAAAAACAACCCGAAAGGGTTGTTTTTTTATGATTACTTGTTTAACGATCCAAGTATTTGTTTGATTAT
>JBHPEE010000052.1:0-13964 GCA_042577295.1 Fidelibacterota bacterium
AAAAAACAATATCTATTGACAGGCAATCAATTCTGACTCTGGGAAAAAAAATCCAATTTCAATTGCAGCATTTTCATCACTATCGGAGCCATGTACCGCATTTTCACCGAGACTTGTAGCATATAATTTACGAATTGTTCCATCATCAGCATTGGCAGGATTTGTTGCGCCAATCGTTTTGCGCCATTCTTCAACTGCATTTTCTTTTTCTAATGCTAATACCCAACAAGGACCGGAGGACATAAAAATAGTCATTTCATCAAAAAAGGGTTTGCCCTTATGGATTCCATAAAATCCTTCAGCTTGAGATAGAGTCATACGCATTAATCGCGCTGTTAATATTTGAAAATCAGATTTTAAAATATGATCAATTATTTTGCCGGAATAATTGTTTTTCACAGCATCGGGCTTAATTATCGCAAATGTTCTATTTGTCATTTTTCCTCTATTTAATTAAACTTTTAATTTTAATACCAATTTCTGCAGGATTTTCTACAACTGTAATATTCGCCGCCTGAAGAGCTTCCATTTTATCCTGTGCAGTTCCTTTCCCGCCAGCGATTATCGCACCTGCGTGTCCCATGCGTCTTCCAGGTGGTGCAGTTCTACCTGCGATAAATGCCACAATTGGTTTTGTAAAATTATTGTCGATTACCCATTGAGCTGCATCTTCTTCTGCCGTACCGCCGATTTCACCAATTAACACAACACCCTCAGTTTCATCGTCTTTAGCGAAAAGAGATAATGCATCAACAAAATTAGTACCATTTATCGGATCACCCCCAATGCCAATTGAAGTTGATTGTCCCATTCCATTTATACTGATCTGATGTACGGCTTCGTAAGTCAGCGTACCGGATCGCGATATAATTCCAATATTTCCCGGCTTATGGATGAAACCCGGCATAATACCAACTTTTGCTTTTCCTGGCGAAATGACTCCCGGACAGTTTGGTCCGACTAATCGAGTTTTTTTATTTTTTAAGAATTGATTGACAGCTACCATATCTTTTGTTGGGATACCTTCTGTGATACATATAACCAAATCAAGCTCTGCCGCGACTGCTTCCATTATTGCGTCCGCAGCAAATGCCGGCGGCACAAATATGACTGATGTATTTGCATCGGTAGCCGTTTTGGCTTCAGAGACTGTGTTAAAAACAGGAATATTAAGATGAGTTTGTCCACCTTTTCCGGGTGTGACTCCGCCAACAACTTTAGTTCCATATTCAATGATTTGGCTGCCATGAAATGATCCTTCCTGCCCGGTAAAACCCTGTATGATAAGTCTTGTGTCATTATCAACAAATATAGCCATTATTTTGCCTCCTGAGCAGCTTTTACTGATTTCTTAGCGGCCTCTTCAAAACTATTTGCAACTAAAAATTCCAATGTTGAATTGTCTAGTAGATCAGCTGCTTCTGTGGCGTTGGTTCCTTCCAATCGAACAATAACAGGTATTTTGACAGCAACGGTTTCCATTGCATCAATTACACCTTGCGCTACACGGTCGCAACGCACAATTCCACCAAATATATTTATTAATATTGATTTAACATTTGGGTCCGATAGTATTATTTTAAAACCATTGGCGACTGTTTCAGCATTTGCAACACCACCGACATCAAGGAAATTGGCAGGTTCACCACCATACAATTTTATAATATCCATTGTTGCCATCGCCAAACCGGCACCGTTTACCATGCAGCCGACATTTCCGTCTAATTTAATATAATTTAAGTTATATTTCCCTGCTTCAACTTCAGAGGGATCCTCTTCGCTAATGTCACGCAAATCTGCCAATTCATTGTGTCGGAATAATCCATTGTCATCAAAATTAATTTTAGCGTCCAAAGCGATTACGTTATCATCCTTCGTAACAACTAATGGATTAATCTCAATTAGCGAACAATCTTTCTCAACGAACACTTTCCAAAGCGCACTTAATATTTTGATACCATTTTTTACCTGGGCACCTTTTAGCCCTAAAGCAAAAATTAAATTCCGTAATTGATAACTCTGTAATCCAACGCTTGGGTCAATCCATTCTTTAATGATTTTTTCAGGTGTTTCCGTAGCAACTTTTTCTATTTCCATTCCGCCCTCGGTGGAAACCATAAAGGCGTATTGTCGTCTTTCACGATCAAGTACTATACCGGCGTAAATTTCACGGTCGATATCAACTCCTTGTTCAATTAATAATCGTTGAACTTCCTTGCCCTCCGGTCCGGTTTGGTGAGTTACTAGATTCATCCCTAGTATTTCGGATGCCAATAGTTGTACTTCAACACGACTATGGGCAAGTTTTACTCCACCGCCTTTTCCGCGTCCACCGGCGTGAATCTGTGCTTTTACGATTGCTACTTTTGATTTTAATTTATCATAAACTTTTACTGCTTCATTAACAGAAAAGGCAGGAAATCCATCAGGGACAGCTACACCGTATTCCCGTAATATCGCTTTCCCTTGGTATTCATGAATTTTCATATTTATTTCCTGATTATTGTTCCTGATTTATGTGTCAAATCCATCTGTAGCAATTCATCGCCGACCTGTGGACCGTTTCCATGTGTAATACACAATTTATAATCAAGGTTCACAAAATGCATGATTTGTGCAGACTCTCTCGAGTTTTAACGAATTGCTGCGTAATTATACTAGCTTTACCATGGGGGGAAAGTGCATTCCCCCCGAATGCAATCATAGCAGTTTTCATTTATTTTAGAAATGGTTTTAAAACATCAACTAAAGTTGGATGTCCGATTTCTTGCAATTCATAAGTTACGCGTACTGATGGTTGTTTAATGTCAATTATACGACGTAAATCAATCGGTGTACCAATAATTACAACTTCACATTCGGTTTTAGCAATTGTTTTTTCCAAGTCCTTCATTTGTTGTTTACCATATCCCATTGCCGGTAAAAGTTCACCGATGTCAGGATATTTCTCGAATGTTTCAGTAATTGATCCAACTGTAAAGGGACGAGGGTCAACAACATCGGCCGCACCAAATTTTTCCGCTGCAACCATGCCTGCACCATAGGTCATTTCGCCATGGGTTAAGGTTGGACCATCTTCTACCACCAATGCGGTTTTACCAAGTATTAATTCAGCATTTTCAACCGATATAGGTGAAGCCGCATCAATTATGACGGCATTTGGATTTGCATCTCGTACGCTCCATCGGACTTCATCGATATCTTCGGTATCTGCGGTATCAATTTTATTGATTACTACGACATCTGCCATTAATAAATTTGTTTCGCCCGGGTAGTAAAGACGTTCATGTCCTGCACGATGTGGATCAACAACAACGATATTCAAATCAGGTTTGTAAAATGGCATATCATTATTACCACCATCCCAAAGAATAACATCAGCTTCTTTTTCAGCTTCGCGCACAATTGCTTCATAATCGACTCCTGCATACACAATTGTATCGGTCATTATATGTGGTTCATATTCTTCCATTTCTTCAATAGTACATTTATGTTTTGCAAGATCTGCGATAGTAGCAAATCGTTGCACTTTTTGTTTAACCAAATCACCATACGGCATTGGATGACGAATGGCAGCTACTTTAAGTCCAGCATCTTTCAATATTTGTGCAACACGACGCGTGGTTTGACTTTTTCCACATCCGGTACGAACGGCACCAATGGCGATGACGGGTTTGGTTGATTTTACCATTGTTGGTTCGCCACCAAGCATTTTAAAGTGTGCTCCCCAAGCAATTACCTTAGATGCTTTATGCATAACATCTTCATGCATAATATCTGAGTACGAGAAAACAACTTCTTCAATATTATTATCTTCGATAAGTTGTTGTAAATCAGATTCATCATGAATTGGAATTCCGTTTGGATAAAGCTTACCTGCTAGTTCAGCTGGATATTTGCGGCCATCGATATCAGGGATTTGTGTAGCTGTGAACGCTACTACATCATATTTATCATTATCACGATAAATTAAATTGAAATTATGAAAATCGCGACCCGCTGCTCCCATAATTATTGTTTTTACTTTTGACATTTATTATTCCTTTTAATATTTTTTTATAATTGTTTTAAATAGTATTCAAGTCCGCTATTCCGGCTAACAAAATCCAAATCTCTGTCGGTAAAACAAAATATTTATCATATATTGATTCATTCTTTTTCCATGAATGGATAGCGATAATCTTTTGGAGGAACATAAGTTTCCTTAATTGTTCTCTGAGACACCCAACGCAGTAAATTAAACATTGATCCGGCTTTGTCATTGGTACCCGAGGCACGTCCTCCACCAAATGGCTGTTGTCCAACAACCGCGCCGGTTGGTTTATCATTTATATAGAAATTACCTGCAGCATGTGTTAATGCCTTAGACGTTTCGATTATTTTTTCGCGATCATTAGAAAATACAGCACCGGTTAACGCATACGGCGATGTTGAATCAACAAGTTTTAATGTTTCTTTCCACTTTTTTGGATCATAAATGTATATCGTCAAAACAGGACCAAATATTTCTTCTTCCATTGTTTTGAAATGTGGATCAGTAGTCACAATTGTCGTTGGTTCAATGAAATATCCTTTAGAATCATTGTAATTGCCGCCCGTAATAATTTTCGCATCCTTGTGTGATTTCGCATAGTCAATATATTGGGTAATAGAATTGAATGCTCCTTGGTCTATAACTGCATTAACGAAATTACCGAAATCTTCTACTTCACCCATTTTAATTGATTCAACTTGCTTGATATATTTTTCACGAACACCAGCCCAAATTGTTGAAGGAATATATGTGCGCGAAAGAGCTGAACATTTTTGCCCCTGATATTCAAATGCTCCACGTGTCATAGCAGTTGCGAGAGCATCAGTGTCTGCAGATTCGTGTGCTATAAGAAAATCCTTTCCACCTGTTTCACCAACTATACGCGGATACGATTTATATCTATGAATATTATCACCAACCGTTTTCCACATATTTTGAAATACTGCCGTTGAACCAGTGAAATGCACACCTGCTAGATTTTCATTATTCATAACAATCGGACCAACTTTTGAGCCTGGGCCTGGAATAAAATTGATTACTCCATCCGGCAAACCGGCTTCTTTAAATAATTTTAATAAGAAGTAAGTTGGATAAACAGCAGAGGAAGCTGGTTTCCATAATACCACATTTCCCATTAGAGCAGGTGCTGTTGGTAAATTTCCTGCAATACTTACAAAATTAAAAGGAGTGACTGCAAAAACAAATCCTTCTAACGGGCGGTGTTCAGATATATTCCACATTCCATCAGGTGAGATAGGAGGTTGCTGTTCATAAATTTCTTGTGCATAGTAGGCGTTAAAATTGTAAAAATCAACTAGTTCACAAGCAGAATCTATTTCTGCTTGGAAAGCATTCTTACTCACATTTAGCATTGTGGCAGCATTAATTGCATAACGGTATGGTCCTTGCAATAACGATGCCATTTTCTTGAAAATTGCAACACGTGATTCCCAGGGCATTGTTGACCAAGTTTTCCAAGCTTCCATAGCGGATTTGATAGCCATTTGCACCTCTTTATCTCCGGCAAGATGGTAAGTGGCCAACACATGTTTATGATTGTGTGGCATTACGCATTGAGCAGTTTTACCGGTTCGGATTTCCTTGCCGCCGATAATCAAAGGAATTTCTATTTCTTTTGATTTTAATTCTTGTAATTTTTCTTTTAATTCAGATCTTTCAGTTGTCCCCGGTGCATAGGAACGAATGGGTTCATTATCAGGTACAGGAACCATTACTATTGAATTTGGCATAAAATCATCTCACCTATAAAATGTTGATTTAAGTAAATAAATGTAACACCAAATTTATCTGTTTAGTGTGGTGAAAATCAATGATAGAAAAACATTTGATCTGAATTAGAGCATAGTGGATGCTGATGCAGATGGTATGCCGATAATTAATGCGGATGGAGACGATGTAAGTGATAGCACTGAAGGCCATTATGGAATTTAGTTTAAAACACCCACTGAATATGGAGCATTCCAAATTACAACAAGTTCTGCTGGTTACATTAATGTTTGGATCGATTGGAAGAAGGATGGTGATTTTAACGATACATTTAGTAACGGTGCTACCGAAAGAATTTATACAGATCATTATGTAGCGTCGGCTACTAATTATATTTTAATGGCTCTTGCTCCGCCGGTTGAGGATCGGCTCGGAGACGGCATATACTATCATCGTTGGAGAATTACATCATATAATACCTTTGGTGCTTTGACTCATTTGGGACTTGCAACTAATGGCGAAGTTGAAGATTATATGGATGATGAGATCCTGCTAGCAGTTGAGCTTACAACTTTTACCGCCAAAGCGGTTGATGGGGGCATGGAGTTGAACTGTACCACCGAGAGCGAGACCGAAAATCTTGGTTTCATCCTTGAAAAGAGGACCGCAGGCGGAAACTGGGCAGAACTTGCAAGTTACAAGATCACCGATGCCTTACTTGGACAGGGATCAACACAGAGCTATAAAGATTATGAATAATTGGATGCCTTGGTTCAGCCGAATGTTGCCTATGAGTAACGCTTAGCAGATGTGGATTATTATGGTGTAGTAACCTACCGCTTTGTGTTGTGCAAGGTTACAGCCGGACAGCCACCAAGCCACCATATTGGAAAAATTCGCGGTATCACCGGTTTTTCCAAATCCGTTTTTTCCAACTACTACGATAACTTATTTCATACCAAACAATGATAATAATTTGGTACAAGTAAAACTGTATGATATAACCGGTAATCTCGTGCGGACTTTACTTAGTGCTATTTAAGCCGCAGGAAATTATAGTCTTGTTTGGGATGAAAAAGACAATAATGGAGAAATTGTACCTGCCGGAACCTATTTTTATAGGAATTTAAACGGAACTGAGAGTAAAACAATTAAAATGATGTTACGGAAATAATATTATCTATTTAATTATTATAGAAAAGCCCCGTATTTGTGGGGCTTTTTGTTTGTTGTCATAAAACCGCCCTTTCTTGGTAGGGCGTATCCCTTTTTTAATAATATGGATTACCGACTTCCGCAAAAAAACTGTGGGACAAGTAAATCGGTAATGACATTTTTATAATTTATATTTCATTTAAAATGTTTTTTGCAATTTCAATACTCTTTGCCGTGACTAATCGAATGCGGTAATCTGCGGCACCCGGAAAACCTTTTATGTACCATCCGAAATGTTTACGCATAAGATATAATCCTTTTTTAGTACCACGGCTTTGCAGGATTAAGTCAAAATGTCTTTTGCAAATAGTTACTTTTTCTTCAACTGATGGTTCAGTAACCGTATTACCGTTCAACAAATCTTTAGTTTGACTAAAAATCCATGGATTCCCTAGTGCTGCTCGTCCTACCATAACGGCATCACAGCCGGTTTCATCGAAAATTCGCAAAACATCATCAGGAGTTCGTACGTCGCCGTTGCCAATTACCGGAATTGAAACGGTTTCCTTTAGTAGCTTGATCAATTCCCATTTTGCATGTCCCTTGAGTGACTGTAACGCGGTTCTGGGATGTAAAGTAAGCGCCTTTACACCTGCATTTTCTAAAATGACTCCTGCTTTTTCCACTATGATACTTTGCAGATCCCAACCAGCTCGAAATTTTACTGTTACCGGTATTTGTGGTACCGATTCTACTACTGCGCGCGTTGTTTCATCCATCAGTCCTAAATCTTTGAGTGCGGCAGAACCGGCGCCTTTTTTAGTGACTTTTGGAACAGGACATCCATAATTAATGTCTAGTATATCTGGTTTGAATTTATCTACGATATATTTTGCGGCGTCTGCCATAACCCGCGGTGAATCGCCGAAGATTTGTACTCCGATTGGTCTTTCTTTCTCTTTAAATTTGATGATTTCTAAGGATTTTTCATTCTCGCGGATTATTCCGTGCGCCGACACAAATTCCGAATAAACAATGCCTGCCCCTTGTTCCTTGCATAAAATTCTGAAGGAATAATCTGTAACTCCCGCCATAGGAGCGAGGAGTATAGGGGTATCAATCTTTAGGTTGCCAATTTTGAATGATTTAGACATCAGACCAATCTTCTTCAAAAAATACGTAATTCGATTCTTTCATTCCCAATTTGGAATAAACATTTTGTGCTGCAGTATTGTCTTTATCTACATAAAGCCTAATACCGCATACTTTATCTGATTCTCTTGCCAAATGGATTGCTGCATTATATAAATTTTTATAAATATTATTTTTGCGAAAATCAGGATGAACATAGACGGATTGAATCCACCAATATTCTCCATTGCGCCAATCTGACCACTCTTTAGTAATCATTAATTGCCCACCGGGAACGCCATCGCTTTCAGCGATTAAATAAAAATCGTGCACGCTATTTTTAAGTATTTTCTCAACTCCTTTACGAACCGTATCTGAATCTAATTGTTTGCTCTCAGTTTCCATCGCCATGGCAGAATTGAATTCTACGATTGTAGCTGTATCATCTTTATTGGCTTTTCTAATAATAATCATAGTTAAAGTTAAAGCTTTTCATTTGTGTATTCATCCAATTAGTGTAAATTTCTCGGCTGTAATTTTATATAACAAATTGTTTTTGAGGAAAAAATGAGTAGAGTTTGTGATGTAACTGGCAAAAAACCAATGTTTGGAAATAACGTTAGTCATGCCCATAATAAAACGAGAAGAAGATTTAATATCAATCTGCAGAAAAAACGATTTTGGTTGGCGGACGAGAAACGTTTTATCACTTTAACGGTTTCTACCAAAGGATTAAGAATTATTGATAAACGGGGAATACGCCGCGTTGTTAATGAATTACGTGCAAAAGGATTAAAGATTTAATATAATTTTTCTCTTTAATAATAGAAAAGCCCCCGCGACCGCTACGGGGGCTTTTTTTATCAGCGTCTTTATTTATGCAAAAAGGAGTTACTCGCTTTGACGCCGAAGAAATGCCGGTACTTCCATATCCGTGTCCAGAAAATTGATTTTTTCACCATCGAAGCGAATTGTTGGTTTTTTATTTTCCGGTTGAAGAATTTCAGTATAATCCTCCTTTTCATGTAATGGAGTATTTTTTTGTTCGGTAAGGTAACGAGTATGTTCACTTTGTCGGATACGGGTATATGGTGTCTCATGTAGTGGCTCTTCGACCGGTCTCGGTTTACTAAACCCGGTTGCGATAACGGTAACTTGTATCTCATCTCCCATTGTAGGATCAATTACCGCGCCAAATATTAAATTGGCATCCTGACCTGCTTCTTCAAAAATTATAGATGCTGCTTCATCAACTTCAAAAAGTGTCATTTTTTTACCACCGGTAATATTGACTAAAACACCTTGTGCACCACTTATGCTGGCATTATCCAATAATGGACTGGATATAGCTTGTTGCGCTGCAAGAACAGCTTTTTCGTCGCCGCTTGCAGTTCCGGTACCCATAATTGCTTCGCCCATATTACTCATTATTGTGGAAACATCAGCAAAGTCAAGATTTATCATTCCGTGCACATTAATCAAATCAGAGATACCTCGGGCAGCCTGATGAAGGATTGAATCTGCAATTTGGAATGAATCAGTTAATGTAGTGTTCTTATCAACAATCGACATCAATTTTTGATTAGGAATTACAAGTAATGTATCACAAATTTTGCGTAATTCCGTTACTCCGGTCAAACCACGAACCATACGTTTAGGTCCTTCAAACGTAAACGGTAAGGTAACTATTCCAACTGTCAGTATTCCCATTTCCTTGGCGATTTCAGCTACCAGTGGCGCTGCGCCGGTACCAGTTCCTCCACCCATTCCTGCAGTGATAAATACCATATCAGCATTTGCAAGTAATGATTGTACAGCTTCGCGATCTTCTGTAATTGCTTGGCGCCCTAATTCGGCTTTTGCTCCGGCACCCAAACCCTTGGTGAGGCTTTTACCAATTTGTATTTTCTTTTCAGCCAAACTTTTTTCAAGATCTTGGGCATCGGTATTGATAACACAAAAATCAACGCCTTCCATACCTGAATTTATCATTCGATTTACAGCATTACCACCTGCTCCACCAACACCAACGACTTTCAATTCAGCTTTTTGCTCAAATATTGAATCGAATTCAAATAACATGAGTTACTCCTTCTTTTAATTGCATAATTATTTTAGAAAAATCCTCTAAACCATTCGGATATTTTCCCTATTAAATCTTTTGCGCCAAATTGAGTTGGTTCATCTAGTAATATATCATCAGATTTTGTTGACCATAATGCTAAACCAATCACAGATGACAATTGTGGACTATTTGATGTATCAATTGAGCTTGTAATGCCGCGTGGAGCACCGATTCGAACTCTCATACCCAGTATTTCTTCACCAAGGATTGATACGTTTGGCAATAAAGCACCACCACCGGTTATTACTAATCCATAAGTCAATTTTTCATAACAATCGGTACGTGAAATTTCACGACCAACCAGTTGAAATATTTCAACCATTCGTGCTTCCATATAACGTGATAATTCATGTTCGGAGACTGTTATCGGTTTACCATTTTCATTATTTGTTATTTCAATTTGTAGTTCCGGTGATGCCATCGAAGCTTTAGCAGAACCGTACTTTAGTTTTATTCGCTCAGCTTCGTTTTTTGATATACGTAGCATAACTGCGATGTCATTTGTAACGCTATCAGCACCAATCGGGAGAACTCCTGTATGGCGAATGCTCCCTCCATAATAAATTGTAATATCGGTTGTTTTTGATCCGATATCCGCCAGCACAACGCCACTGTTTCTTTCATCGATATCAATAGCGGCGATGCTAGATGCCAATCCTTGAAATACCAAACCTTTAACAATAAGACCAATTTCTTCAGCACAATTAACAAGATTTGTTGCTGCTGAAGTTGTTACGGTTACCAAGTGTACTTGTGCTTCTAACCTCCGTCCGGACATACCAATTGGATCTTTAATTTTATCCATCAAATCCACGACATATTCTTGTGGTAAAATGTGTAGAATCTCGCGATCTGTAGGAAAAGAAATTGCTTTTGCCATTTCTAATACACGCTTTACATCGTTTTCATCAATCTTGTTAACTAAAGATCCGGAGTTATTTCCATCGATTGCAATTGCTCCCTGCGTATTAATGCCTTTGATATGTTCACCGGATACTGATAACCAGATATGTTCAACTTTCACATTCGCCATTTTTTCAGCTTCTACCAGAGCTTTCTCCATCTCTTCAATAAATTTTTCACGACTTGTAATACTGCCACGATTTATACCTGTTGAAATACATGACCCAACACCTAATAGTCGATATGTGTTTTCAACTATGTCGGTTTCCATTATTGCACATCTGATTTTTGCTGAACCAATATCTATTCCGGTTTGAATATTTGTTTTTTTAGTACGTGAGTTTTTCATTATACTTGTCGTTCCTTAGTGATAACTTGGTTATCGTACCGTAAATCAAGATATGCATAGTCCGTTAATGATTTTCGTCCACTAACACTTTTCTCAAATTCTTTTAATACCAATATTTTTGACCAGGTCATAGATTTGCCGATCACTATTTTTGTCGGCTCCTCCGCTAGAATTAGTTCATAATCATTGTACTTACTCAATCTTACTTCCGATAAATTTTGATATAATTGCGGATATTCTTTTTTAATCCGATTCAGAAATTGAACCACATCAATTGCCACAGGTGATAAAGTTTGTTTTCCAACAGGATACAAATCATTTGTGATATTAAAATTGGATAGAATTGGTATTTGATAATCGAAGGAATTGCTCCTAAAAGGTAGCACGAAATTATTATTATCAATCAACAATAACGGATTATTATTTATTAATGCTACCGGATATCTTTCAGATACTTCTATTAAAATTCCTTTTGGAAAATGTTTGCTTACACGCACACCTGCTATATAAGGATGCTCCTCAATCCTATTTGAAATTGTAGATAGATCTTCAGTGAAAATGTTAGAACCATATTCTTTTAATAAAAATGATCTATACTCGGATTCATCGACAATTGAATTACCGCTAAAAACTATATTGGGATTTTTAAACAATAGTGTGTATTCTGCCCAAGAAAAACTTCCCCAGAATAAAGAGCCAAGAGCAAGTAGTGCACTTGTAGTAATTAAAGCTTTAATAATATATTTTAAATACTTAGACATCGAAAATTCCTTCAGGGAAACCTAATATTGTTATTTCTAATTCTAGTTTGATCGAATATTTCTTTTGAATTGTGTCACGTATAATTTTTATAAGTTGTACAATATCATTGGCTTTAGCTTTCTCTCGATTAATAATGAAATTTGCATGGATATTCGAGACCATTGCATCACCAATTGATTTTCCCTTTAATCCAGCTTGATCAATTAAATAACCCGCTGTGAAGTCCTTAGGGTTTTTGAATACGCTACCAGCTGAACGAAATTTAAGAGGTTGCGTGTTTTTCCTTCTGAGATTTGCCTCATCACGATTTTTTATTATATAGGTTTGAGAAGCTCTTTCTAATCTAAATTCTGCATTTAGTATTATATCATCCTTTTCAAAAGAAGAAGAACGATATGTAAATTTAATTTCGTCAGCAGATTTTTGTTCAACATTGCCCTTGTTATTTAGTAACTCAATGTCCGTTAAATAATTGGATATTTCATTTCCAAAAGCACCGGCATTCATAACTAATGCTCCTCCTAAAGTGCCCGGAATACCAATTAAAGTTTCAAGTCCAATCAAGTTTTGCTTTATACACTCTTTTACTAATTTTGACAATTTAATGCCTGCTTCAGCATGACATTTGTTGTCATCAAACGATATGTTTTTAAAAGATTTTTCTAATGACACTACAAATCCGTTTACTCCTTCATCAGATACTAGCAAATTTGAACCGCTTCCAATACAATAAAACGGAATCTCATATTTTTCTGCAAATGACTTAACAAATTGTAAATCTTTTACGGAATTGGGTTCAATAAATGCCAACGCAGGACCACCAATACCATACGAAGTATGATTTGCCATCGACTCATTTTCCATAATATTTCCGCTTAACATATCTTTTAACTGACCTAAGTCCATTTTAACTAATTATCTTTGTAAGTATTTTCTAAATGATGATAATATTTTTCAGTAAAACGCCATATTGTGCCTGCGCCAATACTGATTACCATGTCGTTGGGCTGAGTTATCTCGTCCAATTTTTCAATTAAATCATCCATATTGGGGATATAATGCACATGTCTATGCCCTAATTCTTTAGCAGCTTTAGCAACTAAATTTCCATCAATACCCTCAATATTTTCTTCACGAGCCGGATATATATCTGTTACTATTAATATGTCGCTATTCAAAAAAGATTCCGCAAACTCGCGATAAAAATCCCTAGTTCTTGTGAATAGATGTGGTTGGAATACTGCCACAAGTCGTCTACTCCAGCCGCTTCGTGCAGCGCTGAGGGTTGCTGCAACTTCAGTTGGATGATGGGCGTAATCATCCACCACCATAATATCATTGACAATGCATTTGATCTCAAAACGTCGTCTTACACCTTCGTATTCAGTTAATCCCTTCTTAATGATATTGAATGGAATTTCCATTCCCATCCCAACGGCAATCGCGGCTAAGGAATTAAGTACATTATATTGACCAGGAACATTTAATTTGATTCGTCCCAATTTTTCATGATGATAATAAGCTGAATAAGTAATCGAATTATTTTTAAATTGAATATCTTGTGCTCGATATTCAGCTTGGCTTGAAATTCCGTATGTTGTGATCGGACGATATATATCTGTAATTATTGCGCGAACACCGGGAGAATCTAAACATAGAATTACACCTCCGTAAAATGGAACTGAATTACAAAATTGGATGAATGCTTTTTGCAATTCTTCCATATTGGCATAGCAATCTGTATGTTCAAGTTCTATATTTGTAACAATTGAAATCGT
>JBHPEE010000053.1:0-13320 GCA_042577295.1 Fidelibacterota bacterium
ATCGTTAAACAAGTGATCATAAAAAAACAACCCTTTCGGGTTGTTTTTAGCTTACAGAATATTTTTGAAGTGTCTGAAAAATAATATTTCAATATATTCATATTATAATTACTATTACAATAATAGCAAAGATTAAATAGGGAAAAGACGTCAATATCTTTAAATTTATCCCTCGAAAAACTATAGTATTGAAGTGTTAAGCATAATCGCTATTTGATTATATATTTATACACATATCAATTAGGAATATCATTAAATATAGGGATACTTACGCATGAAAGGTAAAAGTGCAATCGTTACAGGCAGTACACAGGGAATTGGAGAAGCTATTTCTCGTAAACTAATTGCAAATGGACTCAGCAATTTAATAATTTGTGGACGAAATAGTGACAAAGGGGAAATGTTAGCAGATGAATTCAGTCGATTGGGTTGTAATACTATATATGTTAAATCAGATTTGAGCAATATTAATGATTGCAATAAAATAATTGACATAGCTAATAAATCATTTAAAACAATCGACATATTAGTAAACAGTGCTGGCACAACCGATAGAGGTACATTAATTGATACTTCACCTGAATTATTTGACAAGATATTTGCTGTAAATGTACGTGCTCCATTTTTTCTTATGAGCGGAGTTGTAAAATCCATGATATCCAATAATAATTCTGGTTCGATCCTAAACATAATTAGCATGTCAAGTCATGGTGGACAACCAAAGCTATCTGCTTACAGTTCCTCAAAAGGGGCACTTGCAATATTAACAAAAAATGTGGCTTTCGCATACATGCGTGATAATATAAGGATTAACGGTCTAAATATTGGGTGGTCTGATACACCTGGAGAACATAAAATTCAAAAAGAAAATGATAAGGCTCCAGATGATTGGTTAATAAATGCAGAAAAGGATCAACCAATGGGACGTTTAATTAAACCGGAAGAGATAGCAGAAGTTTCTGATTTTATTTTGTCAGATAAATCAGGTATGATGACAGGAGTAATTATTGATTATGATCAAAGTGTACACGGAGCAAATTATACACCCCCAAGACCATAATAATTTTGATCAAAGATTAATATACAATTAAATTAGTATATAGAATAAATCCACTGAGAATAAATGATCTCAGTGGATTTATTTTTAAGAATAGAATGTTATTCTATGTGTGCTAATTCCCAAAGAGTTTTTTAAACATTGGTAAGCATTCACGATAACCGTCCTCATAAGATCCATTACCAGGATAGTAGACGCTTTCTAATGATACAAAACCGTTGTATTTGTCTCTTTTTAATGCATTGGCGATATCTTCTAAATATGGAGCCATATCACCTTCACCTAAAGCACAGAATTGAACAGTAGCGCGCGCAATATTGGATTTACAGTCCTTAACATGTATATGGCCTAGAACATCCTTAATCTCCTCGTATGCATCAGGATATGGTATTTCAGTACAATATAAAGTATTGGGTATATCCCATATTAATTTTAAGTGTTTTGATCCCATATCATTTATCAATTTTTTACCGAGCCAACCTGATGTAATCATAGCATTATTTCCAGTTTCAACAGCCAACGTAATTCCTTCGTCCTCAGCTAATTGAAGTGGAGGTTCCAATAGTTTTAGCAACTTATCCCAGGAACCTGTACTGGCAACCCACTTTTCGGCACCATTTTTTCCAAAAATTATCATTTCCTTCCTAAAACTCATAATGCGTACCATATCAGTTCCAAGTTCTTTGGCAATCTTAATACATCTTTTTAGACCGTTAAAATGTTTTTGATATGCCTCGTCTCCAGGTTCAGTATTCATTACTAACATGCCAACAAAGTTGTGCCGAGTAATGCAGGGTACTTTAATGTCATATTTTGCTAAAAGACCTTTAATTTTTTTAATTTCTTCAGGCGTCTGGTCTCCAATTTCCTTGTCCCATACAAATTGTAAATCACCATATTTAATATCCGTTTCGTTCATTACTTTTAAAGCATGTTCTAAATCTCTACTAATTCCATCTGTAATAACACCTAATTTCATCTCAACCTCCTATTTATTATTTTTTACTTCAATACCTGCGATTTGCTCTAATAATTTTACTATAGCCCAATTATCTTCTTCTGGAAATAGTGATATTCCCGATTGGAATAATTCATAAGCTGCACTAGCAGTGAACATTGCAACTCCGTTTTCTTTGGCCATATTCATTGATATTCCTAAATCTTTATACATGGTACCAATATGGCTACCTGTTCCTTGAAATTTTCGGTCAATTATTAATCTGGCGCAATTTCTGAATAATGGGCTACTTACACCGCTTGCACTAAAAACTTCATATAGGGTTTCAGCTTTAACGCCGGACTTAACACCCAAAACTAAGGATTCGAAAATGGCAGTAAAACTGGCACCAATGAATGCTTGCAAAGCTGCTTTTACAGTTTGTCCTATGCCGATCTCTTCGCTAACGTGAAAAATATTTTGCCCTACTGCTTCAAGTATATTTTTACAGTCGTTAAATACTACTTTTTTAGCAGCTGTCATTAGTGTCAGAGTTCCGTTATCAGCCCCTGATTTTCCACCACTAACTGGTGAATCGATTAGGTTAATACCCACATCATGTAACGGTATTTCAAGTTCCTTAACTTCAGAAGGATGAATTGTCGCTGTTATAACTATTGTAGATCCAGACTTTAAATATTTTATCAAACCTGTCTCACCCAATACAATCTCTTTTACTTGATCACCGTTAAGTACCATTATGAACACAATATCTGAGTTTTCAGCGATTTCCTTGTAGTTAATCGCAGGTTTTCCACCTAATCGCTCTAATTCATTTAGGCGATCTTTCCGCAGATCAAATCCGCATAGTTTAAAATCATTTTTTAATAAATTAGTGGACATTCCTATACCCATGTCGCCCAGACCAATTATTCCTATTTTTTTCATATTCATCTTCCCATTATTATTAGTTAATCATTTGTGTTGTTTTTGTTTAAAATAGTGATGGTACCCATAAAGTTAGTTGTGGAAATATAGAGGTCAGTATTAGGGTAAGTATATTTGCTGCTAAAAATGGTGCAGTACCTCTAAATACTGTTCCAATTCCTAATCCTGATATAGCTGACCCAACATTTATACATGTTCCAACTGGCGGAGTTACGGCGCCAACAGCTAACCCTGATATTAATACTGCTCCAAACTGAATAGGGGAAATGCCAATAGCTGTGCAAGCAGGCAAGAAAACGGGTGTTAATAGAAGAATTGCAGGACTCACATCGATGAAAGTGCCTGCAATCAATATTATTACGACAATAAAGAGTAGCATAATGGTTGGTGAAAAATTCATTGTTATCATAAAATCAGCTACTAACTCTGGAATCCTTTCAAGGGTTAATACCCAAATATATAATTTTGACAATGCAATGACTATCATGATCTTTGCACTAGTTAAAATTGCAGAATTAAGGCAATCGGGAAGTATTTGTGTAAAATATTTTTTGAGATTACTTTTCCCAAGAAATAGTAAACCAATGAAAAAAGCATAGAATACACCCATGGCAGCTGATTCTGTTGCTGTAGCAATTCCAAAAACTACTGATCCAACAACAAAAATCGGCATAATGAGCGCTAGGCTAGAACGCTTAGTCTGAATAAAAATATTTTTTGGAGTTAAGCTGACTTCTTCTTTAGGATAGTTATTACGGACAGAAATAATCATTGTAATTACTAATTGAAATACTCCAATCATAACACCGGGGATCAATCCTCCTAAGAATAATTTGCCAACGGATTCTTCTGCAATAATTGCGTAAAGAACCATTGGAATACTTGGGGGAATTATCATTCCCATCGTAGAAGAAGCAACAGTAATTCCTGCTGCAAATCGTTTAGGATATCCACGCTTTTCCATCTCTGGAATTAATACTGCGCCAATTGAGGCAGTATCTGATGCAGATGATCCTGATATTCCACCAAAAATCATACTTGCTACTACATTAACTAAACCTAACCCGCCACGAAATCTACCAACGAACAATAAACTAAAATCAATTAGACGTGATGTGATTTTAGTCTTATTCATAAGTAAACCCATGAGAATGAAAAGAGGTAGAGCAATTAAGGCATACATATTCAAACCGGAAAAAAATCTTTGAGGTAGAATAATTAGAAGTTCTGGATGAATTATAAGGAAATAGCTCAGGGCCGATAAACCCAAAGAGTAGGCAACAGGTATCCCCAGAATTAAAAAAATTAATAAACTAATTAACAGAATGACCATACTATTGTGATGATACCTTTTTAGGATATAACAATAATATAATATGAAATAGACAGTATAAGATTGCCAAGCCACAACTTATAGGAACTACCATTTGTAAAAATATCCTCTGTATTCCCAATACAGCTGTTAAATATCCTCCGGTTTTACTAATCCAAGGAATGCTATATACAATCATTGCTCCATTTAAAATAGCAATCATGATGAGGTTAAAAATGTTGGTTAAGCGATTCAAATTGGGAGATAGCTTATCAATAAAATAGTTTATAGAAATATGCTCCTTTTTACCTACAATTACCGCAGCCCCTATAGCTGATGTGTAAATGAATAGAATCACAACTAACTCATTTCCCCCAATAATTGTTGTGTTAAAACCATACCTTAGTATTACAAGAGTGAATACTAGGATAACAATTATCAAAAATAATAAACTAAGAAGATATCCCAAGAATTTGGTGATAATCCTCTCGCTATTCAGTAACCATTTCATATTTATTTGTTATTCCTCATTGATTTACTTGGACATTGATTGATTCTCTAGCGGCGTTAATATCGTCCCAGGAAAAATAACCTTTATCAATGAAATGTTGATATACTGGTATTGTCGCAATGCGAAATTTCTCTAGATTATCTGAGGTTACATAATTTGTCTCAAGCTTTTCAGCAAGTTGTTCTAAATATAAATTTTCATTCTCACGATTTAATTGATCACTGAAGTGCATCGTTTCTACAGCAACCTCATCAAAAATTATTTTTAAATCTTCAGGTAATTTATTATACCATTCTAGATTAACCATAAATGGATCGGGTCCGGTAGCATAATATGAGATTGTAAGATACTTCTGAACCTCATAAATTTTAAAATCCCAGATATTTGATACAGCATTGTCCTGTCCGTCAACAACTCCTGTTTTTAATGCCATATAGACTTCACTATATGGTAATTGTTGAGGGTTGGCACCAAGAATTTGAGAATTCACTACAAATACTTCCTGTCCCGGAACGCGCATTTTTAAGCCGCGTAAATCTTCGGGCGAAAGAATTGGTCTAATATTATTGGTATGTGCTCTGAACCCCTGTGATATCCCACAAGCGGGAATGTGGAATCCATTGGATTGAGCCTCTTTATTTATTTTTTTAGTGAAGTCGCTATTAATTAACATTAATGCTTCATCCCAATCCTTGATAAGAAAGGGTAGCATAAAAATATAATATTTTTTATTGGCATGGATAAAAGCCCCACTACGGGTTCCTTGTAATGCCCCTGTAATAACCATATCAAGGACTTCGAACTCTGTACCTAATACTGCTGAGAAATAATTCTCAACTTGTATTCTACCATTTGTACGTTTTTCTATTTCTTCTTCGAAAAATAGCATTGATTGGCTACGTGGATGTTGCTTCGGTTGGGAATTGCAATAGTTGAAAGTAAATGAATCTTGAGCGAAAAGGAGATTGAACCCTAAAACAATCACTATCAGTAGATTCATAAACATAGGCTTAATTTGAATAAGTATTGATGTTTGTTGAAAAGAGTGAGGGGGGTAACAATTCTGAATTGCCACCGCCCCTCACATTTATTAACACTTTACTTTAAAATATTAAAGGTTATAAAGATTATTTTTCATGATTTCCAAATCATCACCTGCAATATCCGACCAATGATACAATTGGAAAGTCTTATCATCTGACATTGCTACGAATAAACCGGTTGGAAATTTATCACCAAGTGCTACGTTGGTGACTTCTGATCCATCACTTCGGAGTGTAGAAACATCAATAATTTTTAATAATTTATGTAAATGTGGACGAGCTGGTACATAATCTTCAGGGTCTTCATCTAACTCCTCGGGAGTACCTTCTCTTGAATAAATTCTAAATCTACTTGCATTTTGATCAGAAACTAAAATATAACCGGTCCCGTCGTCGTTACAATAGATTGAAATTCCTTCATTGTCCTTAAGGTAATCTATTGTATGAATTATTGCCAATTCTTTATCTGCATCAGGTGCATCGGGATCAGCATGATATTTCCTTACACCAATTTGTTCATCTGAATAATAAACATACCCTAATTGATCATCTACTGCAATCGATTCAATTTCTTTAAAACCGCTGTAATTACCAAACGACCTAACTTTTGTACCTTTTACATTACCGTTGCCGTCATCTTCTAATAAGTATTGCCAGAGATAATTTTCCGAAGGTCCTTTCTTTCTGCCTACAATCGCAAATATTGCACCGTCAGTTGGTCTCTTATATAGTGAAATTCCCATTGGAGCATTTAACTCCTCACCTGTAAAAACTTCAATTCCTCCATTATCAATTTCTTTCATATCTGGTAAACTGTAAACACGGATTTTATTTGCTAACCTTTCGGTCGTTACAGCAATATCTGTGGCTATACCATTCAGTATTAGCCCGTATTCAACATCAACATTGTTTGGTTGTTTTAAATTATTTACAGTCTTTTCCTCAATAATAATCCCGTCCAGATCATATACATATAGTGCTCCGTCATCATCTTTATCTGTACCAATTATTAAACTTTTAGATGGATCTTCGGGGTTGATCCATATTGCCGGATCATCAGTGTCGTGTGGTATTATTTCAGTTACAGCTGCTGGTTTAATAACTCTAGTATTTATTTGTTTTTCACAGCCAATTACAAATACTAACAATGCCAAAATACCTACAATTTTATTCATTATTTTATTCCTATTAATCTGTTGTTTTAAAAAGGTGGCCATATAAATAGCCACCTTTTTAATCATCAATAACCTAACTTACTCTTACAAATTAGAAGGCTACTTTTACGCCTGCTCTAACCCCAAAGGAGTACAACTCTCTTTGAATTGGGAATTCTGAACTACCTTCATAATATAATAAAGGTGCATTTGTTAGATTTGTAGCATCAACATATATTTTTACGTTGTTTTTCATTGTGTATGAAGCGGATACATCTAATTGTAAATGATCTGCATAAATAACATCTTCGTCTTCATCTCCACCAACTTCTTCTATAAATTCGCCTTGGAAATTTGCTGAGATTTTAGCTGCAAATCCTGCTTTCTCATAGGACAATCCAACATTACCAATATTTGCAGATTGTCCTGGTAGAGTTGTAGCGTCTCTATTTTCATACTGAGCTTCAGAAGTTGTATTAGTCCAATTTAAATATATACCTAGACCGTCCAAAGGAGCAGGAAGAAATGTTAAAGCTTGATACCATTGAAGTTCAATTCCACTTAGTGTTGCGTCTTCGCCGTTCAATGGATAAATCAATTCTTCTACTTCTTCATCACCAAACATCATATCCTCTGGTTCTTCTACTCTATTATAGATATAATCTGACATGGTTTTCGTGAAGAATCCACCAGATAGAATACCCAATGTGCCAATATAATATTCAACCATAATATCAAAATTAGTGGATATTGTTGGTAGAAGACCTGGATTACCTCGTTCCAATTCTCCATCATCAAACTTCTGGAAAGGAACTAAAGTGACATAATCTGGACGGGCAAGCGATTGAGTAAATGCAGCTCTAGCAACTAATTTATCATTTACATCATAACGAAGATGAATCATTGGTAAGACATTAGTATAGTCATTTTCGCCAAATACTTCTTCCATTTCTGCTTCGCCATCTTCAACTAACGCTAAATCACCTTCCCAACCTTGATAGGTTGTGCTGGTATTCTCAACTCTGGCACCGGCTAATACTGTGAATTTGTCGAATTTAAGATTGGTCATGGCATAGAATGCTGTAATGTCTTCGTCTGCTTCCCAAGTTTCATAGTAGTTTGCTTCGTATCCTGGTTCAGATTCGAATTGATCAATATTATCTTCCCAGAAATCTGCAAATTTATCAGGGTCAATTCCAACTTCATGTTCATATTTACCATCCATAAAATCAGCACCATCTACTTCAATTTCAAAATCTGTGCCCATTAGGTCATCATCTCCATCCCAACTGTAGACTTTCTCATAAGTTTTATCAGAGGTTTTATTCTTAATGCGCATTTTACCGCCGAATTTTAGATCTCCATTTACATTTCCAAAAGAATATGGCAATTTGATATTTAGTGAGCCAGTATAATCTCTATCTTCGGTATGTTCTCCATCTTTATATTCCATTTCATCGAATTCAAATTCGCTCAGGTCATTGTAATCTGCACCATTTGTTACAGTAATTGTTGGAAAGTCCGGATCACTAATATTATAGTCAAAATCAAAACCTTCTTGTTCAAAAACTACATCACGACTTGGATCGCGAACTTCTTTTGCAGTTGCTGTTGAAAAATTATAGTCAACTTCTATTTCACCAATTTTATGATTTCCACCTACTGCAATACTTTGGATAGTAGCTACTGATTTTCTATCTTTTAGCTCACGAACAACAGGAGCACCTACTACACTATTAGCATCAGTATAACCTGTACCTGGTTCTTCATCGTCAACTGATCCACCAAGATCGAACTCCATCAAGTGCCTATTTTCATAATCAGTAAAAGAATTATTTAAAAAACGTAAATAAATCGTTGAGTTATCGCTCAATTTATAATCAAGATTAAGATTCAAACCAATTCTTGTACGATTAAGGTTATAAACTCGCCATTCCATTGCATCAAGAACTTTTGCATCTTCAGAATCTGTTTCATAGATTATATCGCCATCATCTATTTCGTCAATTTCATCAGTAACCCATTCGTATTCGTCATTCCAGCCCATTTCTAAATCGTCTGAAGCCATATCTGAGTTATTATAGCTACCACCAATTAACAAACCCAATTTTCCATCCATAAATTGATTACCATAGGTGAATGTAGCTTTCGAGCTCAAATCACCTCTTAAGTTTCTATATCCGCCTCCAATGTCTGCTCTTAAAACTTGTCCATCATAATCAAAAGCATTCTTGGTTATTAAATTGACTGAACCACCAATTGCATCTGCGTCCATATCAGGAGTCAATGCCTTGCTTACTTCAATCGATCCTAAAAGATCGGATGGTATTACATCCAATTGTACATTACGATTGTCATCCTCAGGAGATGGAAGATTATTACCATTGATTTGTGTTGAGTTCAATCTTGCTTCCGTACCGCGTATAAGGACATAACGGCCTTCACCTTGGTCTTGTTGTATAGAAACACCCGGCAGTCTTCTTAATGCTTCAGCGGCATTAGGATCAGGAAAAGCTTCAATTTGTTCAGCAACAATAACATTTGTTATATTGTCATTGTTCTTTTGTGTATTAAGTGCTTTTGCTTCAGCTTGTCTTAATCCGGAAACAGTTACATCTCCCAGTTTAATAAATCCTAAGTCAAGACCAATTTCGAAATTATTATCTCTGACATTTTCTGAAACTGTTATATCTTGTGTATATTCTTTGTATCCAATATACTTTACTGATAGTGTATAGTCACCTGCAGGTACATTTGCGATAGTAAATTCACCTGCTCTATCAGTGGCCGCTCCAAAAGATGTTCCTTCTAACAACACATTTGCACCTGGTAAGAAATCGCCATTGCTGGAATTAGTTATTTTCCCTGTTACAGTTGCAGCTGAAAGGGATAAAGCGAATCCAAACAGCATAAAAGTGATTGTTAGAATAGATTTAGTGGAACGATTAATTCTATTACTCAAATTATTCATATTGCATCCTATGATTTGGTTAAATATTGATTAATTGTCTATACATTATAATAATAAAAAGATAATATTATCAAGATATTTTTTTATCTACTAAAAAAAACATCATCTAAGTTGATTAAAGGTGGAGAGATTATATTATAGTGGTGTTATAGTTTGTGAAATACTGTAAAAAATATTAAAATAATACGTGCAATATATTATTCGTTATAGTTATTATTGTATAGACAATTAGTCATAATAATAAAAAAAAGAAGATAACCATATCCGAGTTAAAGACATGATTATAGACAGAGATAGTCCAATACCAAATTATTTTCAGCTTCAGAATTGGTTACGAGAGCAAATTGAGCAGGGTGTATTTAAGCCCGGTGATCGCATACCTACTGAAGAGGAATTTAGCGAAATTTCTGGATTGGCACGAGCAACAATCCGGCAAGCGACCCAAAATCTGGTCAATATGGGATTATTGGTACGTAAACGCAGATTGGGTACTTTTGTGTTAGAAAAAGTTAATGCTCCGGGTGGACATACAACGATAGGATTATTAATTCCCGATATAAGGCGCGGTTATGCCCCAATTCTTGCTCGGGGTGTTCAGGATGAAGCAGCAAATAGCAAGCATACTTTAATTCTAAGCGATACAGATGATTTGTTTATACGAGCTGATTTCCATGCTGACCGAATGATTGAGACTCCTGTTGGCGGTGTTATTTTTGTACCAACTGCTGTTAGCAATGAGCAAAATCATAAAATAATAGAAAAATTAATACGTAATAAAATCCCTGTAGTATTAGTTGATAGAACGTTGCCTTCGGAAAATCTTGACTATGTAACAGCTGATAATATTAAGGGTGCTTATGAAATGACTGAGTATTTGATAAAGAAAGGCCATCGACGAATTGCGATTACGCTAAGCACGCTGATCAGTACTGAACGAGATAGATTGGAGGGATATAAAAAGGCTTTCAGCAATTATGATATTCCAATTGATGAAAACCTAATCTTTGCACATTCCGGACCGTTCGCTGAAGGACGTTACATCAAAATTGCTGAGAAGATATTCCAATCTAAATTAAATATTTCAGCTGTGTTTGCTGGACATGATCGAATTGCATTAGTGCTCTATGCTGAAGCACAAAAACTAGGAATTTCAATTCCTGAAGATATATCGATTGTTGGATATGATGATTTGGACTTCACTACGGTATCATTAACGACTATGCACCAACCGATTTATGAAATGGGTCAGGAAAGTATGAAGTTGATTAGGTTACGAATTAAAGGTGACCTATCTGAACCACAAAGAATTATCTTGAATTCATATCTTGTGGAGCGATCCTCCGTGAGAAAAATCTAATAATAAATAAAAAAAAGGAAATAGAAATGAGAGCAGTAGTATTAAATGCTGATTGGAAACCCAAGCCAGATTTTAAATTGGGATCAAAGGATATAGAAGGAAAATTGACTTACTTGGGCAGTAAAGTATGGCACAATCCAAGAATTGAGATTGCTGAAAAGGATACGCCGGCACCGGGACCAAACGAAGTACTTATTGAAGTGAAAGCGTGTGGTATCTGCGGTAGTGATGTGCATATGCTACAAAGTGATAAATCAGGTTACATATTTTACCCGGGCCTTACTGCTTTCCCGGCAACTTTAGGTCATGAGTTTTCAGGAGTTGTGGTGGAGGCCGGTAAAGATGCAATTAGTAAAGGATCCGGAAAACAGTTTCAAGTAGGTGAAGCAGTTTGTGCTGAAGAAATGATTTGGTGTTCAACTTGTAAACCATGTGCTGATGGATTCCCGAATCATTGTGAACGTCTCGAGGAATTGGGTTTTTCAATTGACGGAGCTTATGCCAAATATATTAAAGTCGATGCACGTTATCTTTGGAATATTGATCATTTAGAAGGCTTATATGGCAAAAAGAAGATGTTCGAACTGGGTAGCTTAGTAGAACCAACTTCTGTCGCATATAATGCTGTTATCGAACGCGGTGGTGGCATTCGTCCTGGTGAGAATGTTGTAATTCTTGGTGGAGGACCGATTGGTGCCGCAGCCTGTGCCATTTTAAAAAGACAGGGTGCAGCAGCAGTTATTCTTTCTGAACCATCTGCTTCGCGACGGAAAATGGCGCTATCAATGGGAGCAACCCATGCCATAAATCCACTTGAGGTAAATGCTGCTGAAGCAGTTTTAGATATCACTAATGGTTATGGCGCTGGAATTATTTTAGAAGCTACAGGATTACCTGGGATTGTGTGGCCAGATGTTGAAAAAATTATTTGGGAAGGTAAGGCATTAAATACTACAGTGGTAGTTGTTGCACGAGCTGATGATAGAATTCCTTTGAATGGAGAAGTATTACAAGTACGAAGAGCAAGTGTTGTTGGTTCACAGGGACATTCAGGACATGGAACATTTCCAAATGTAATAAACTGTATGGCAACCGGCATGGACGTATCACCAATGATTACAAAGAAAATTAAACTAGACGACGTGTACGAGAACTTAGTTACCCTACAAACAGATCGTAATGAAGTTAAAATTACAATAACCGATTTTGAATAGGAGAAATAATGGCAAATTGGATTGAAACAGATCGACCAGATCTACGCTTTGAGGATACATCGGTTGGTCGCATGAAAAAGAAGATATGGGATGCTTCGGATGCTGAGATTGATCAAATATTAAAAGACTATGAGGTACCAACACCATCCGAGCTAGCCAAACCGGGTGTTTATGTACAAAATACAATAAGACAAAAAGTTGTTGATAATCGTCGTAAAAACGATATTGTTTTTATTCCAATTGGTTGCACCGAATTACACGGACGTCATACTGTGACAGCCCTAGACACCTTTATGACGACACAAATTTTAGAAGGCGTTCGACGATTTACCGACAAAAGGGGTGATCCTGTTAATTTGGTTTGGACTCCGTTAAATTATGGAGGACATCCTCACCATCATATTGGTATGCCAGGTACAATACATCTTGAAGATGAGGTGTTAAAGAGAGTACTAATTGATGTAATGGTAGGACTATGGAACGATGGTTTCCGCAAGATGGTTCTTATTAATAATCACGGACATCAATGGCTACTAGAAGCTGCCATACAAGAATTGCAAAAAACATGGAATTTACCAGGTATATTTCGCGTGATTGATTGGCATCGTGCTGTACGTGAATTCTTCCGCACAAAAGCACGTGGTGGCGATTGGGATACAGATTTTGTACATGCAGATGAAGCAGAAACTTCGGTGATGCTATTATTAGCTCCGGAATATGTTGAAATGGCATTGGCTGAAGAAACTGAAGTAAATGGTTTCCTGCCTGACGGTCATTTTGATAAAGCCGTTGATCCATTTTCTAGACCAAGTAAAT
>JBHPEE010000054.1:0-13021 GCA_042577295.1 Fidelibacterota bacterium
CCCACACTACATGCGGAAGTAATTTCATTAACAGGAACGGACGGTTATAGATACAATGAGGGGCCGTTTAAGAGTAGAAGAAGGTGACGCATTTCTTGGAGGTATTCAGGATTTTTTACCAAGAATCGAGTCGGCTCGTCGATATTATATTACTGCTTGTGGGACATCCTGGCATGCAGGAATGATCGGTAAATATTTACTTGAAGAATATGCAGGTATTCCTGTTCATGTAGAATACGCGTCTGAATTTCGGTATCGTGAATCGATTGTCGGACCGGACACAGTTGTGATTGCGATAAGTCAATCGGGAGAAACGGCCGATACTTTAGCGGCGATTAGAAAAGCTCGCGATAAAGGAGCCCTAACCATGGGAATATGCAACGTAGTTGGAAGTTCAATTTCGCGCGAAACCGATTGTGGAGTTTACACACATGCCGGACCAGAGATTGGTGTAGCGTCAACTAAAGCATTTACAGCTCAAGTGACAGTTTTATCTATGTTTGCATTAATGCTTGGAAGACGTAAAAAAAGACTATCAAAATCACAGGGACAAGAAATAACTCGTTCAATGAACAAGCTTGGAGGATATATTAAAGAAGTTTTGGCGGATGATGAGCAATTGAAAATAGTCGCAAATGATACTCAACATGTCAATAATTATCTATATTTAGGTCGGGGACTGAATTTCCCGGTAGCTTTAGAAGGTGCATTAAAATTAAAAGAGATCTCTTATATTCATGCTGAAGGTTATCCTGCGGCTGAAATGAAACATGGACCAATTGCCCTAATTGATGATAAGATGCCCGTAGTCTTTATTGCTCCTTATGATAAAACATATAAAAAGATTTTAGCAAATATTGAGCAAGTAAAATCTAGGAAAGGTATAACAATAGTTTTTACCGATAAACGATCTGATGAAATTGAAAGACTATCCGACTACTTAATTGTTATTCCGAGTACGCACGATCATATTTTCCCAATCCTTGTTTCTATACCATTGCAATTGCTTGCTTACCATTTAGCTGTACTAAGAGGATGCCACGTTGACCAACCGCGTAACTTAGCAAAAAGTGTCACTGTTGAGTAAATCAAAAATATATTTAATTATTTTCCTAATCACAATTCCTTTACTAGGTCAAACGTATGATAGCGATTATTTGCAAGATAATTATACTTTTAAATCTGCGGTTAAGCAATATAATACAGGCAATTATAAGGATGCTGATAATATTCTTAATAATATTTCTTTGTCTGAAAAAGAATATTTTGCCGAAGAGATTGCCTTGCTTTCAATGAGGTTAAAATACCGTCTAAATGATTATCGTTCCAGCAAAGAAATTGGCAAATCCTTATTACTTAACCATCCCAATAGTAAATACAGTACTGATGTGTTGATTACTTTAGGTGATATTTTTATCGCTGAAGGATTATACAACGCAGCATTTCGAACATACATTAAATCCTTTAAAAAAAATCATAACGAGATATATAAAAAAAATATAGTAAAAAGAATTTTTCTATCATTGCAAATGGGAATATCTCCAAGTATTCCCGAGGAATTATTATCTATAGAAATTGAACAAGATTTGATTCAAATATTATTATTAGCGAAAGTGCACACGGAGTTACAAGCTGGCCAACCTACAAAAGCCGCAAATACATTCTCTAAAATCGAGGTAAAAGATTTATTGAAAATAAATCATGAATATTATTCGAATCTAGAAGATAAATTGTATAGCAACAGAAACGGTCGAGCATTTATAGGTGTAGTCTTACCTCTTACAGGTAAGGATTCAAAAATTGGAAAAGAATTTCTTGACGGATTAAAGTTTGCTGAGGAAAATAATTTTTCGAATGACATAGAATTATCCCTCATTGTTTATGATAATGCGGGAAATGTATTAAATACGGTTGAGGCATTCCAGACTTTAAATAAAAATCCTAATATCGCAGCTACCATCGGTCCAATTTCTGCAGATAACGCTGTCGTAGCAGGAAGCATCACTAGTGCAAACGGAGTACCATTGATTTTACCGACAGCTTCTATTAATGACTTATCGAAAATTTCTGAAAATATATTTTTAATGAATTCTGATTTAAAAACCCGAGGAGAAATAGCTGGACAATTTATCGCCGAAACACTTGAGGCGGATAACATCGCAGTGCTTGCGCCGGCGGATAAATTTGGGAAGAGTTTAGTTGATGCGTTCACCAATAAATTAAAAACGTATGATAAAGTCCCCGTAATAATGGAGTGGTATTCCGGAATTCCGATGAATTTAGAACGACAATTTAAATCTATTAGAGCAAAAGCTTGGGAATTATCCGATATGGCCGATTCATTAGATTTGATGGATACAACAAGTGATTTTCTATTTGTAATAGATATATTGCCCGATGACATACTAGAAGAAGAAATGACTGCCGATGATTCATCAGATGTTATTCTTAATACGATTGATGCTATTTATATGCCAATACATGCAGGACATTTAGATTATGTTGGAGCGCAATTTCCAGCATATAATTTAGATGTTGTTGTCGTTGGGAATGATAATTGGGCAGATTTAGAAGTTTTAAGGAAAGAAATTATTGGACCTCATTTAGCTGGCATGGTTGTGATATCAAATTATAATAATCATCAGATAGATGCGCTAAATACAAATTTTGATATAAAACATACCGATTATTTTTACCAAGCGATTGATTGCTACAACTTATTGGCAAAATCAATAACAGAAGCAAATGCTAATAATGAACCTTTAATGCAAATATTATCAAATATCGATAATTTTGACGGATTATATGGTACTTACAATTTTACAAAAAATGATAATAAAGTTAATTCTAAGTTAAATATTATACAATTCGACGGCTTTAATTTTGATGAATATATTGACCCAAATCAATCGTTTCAATATTAATAATGCAAAAAATAACGTGGTCTGATTATTCATCCTATTTATCTGCAAAACACTTAATTGCCGGGTTTACAAATCAGGATTATCAATATTCATCTTCTAATGATAGAGTAGAATTCGCAAAATTATTGAGATTAGATTCTGGAAAAATAGTTATACCAAAACAGATTCATTCCAATAATGTCACGATTTGCACTGAAGCTGGAAAGATTATTGATACCGATGGAATTATTACGAATAATAAAGATTTAATTTTATCCATTCAGGTAGCCGATTGCATTCCTATTTATCTTTATGATTATCGAAATAAAAACATTGGCTTAGTACATGCCGGATGGCGTGGAGTAGCCTCTGGCATTGTTGAAAATAGTATAAATAAGATAAAAGAGTTGGATTCAAATCCGATTGATATTAAAATATTGCTTGGTCCATCTATTAAACAATGTTGTTTTGAAATTGGTCCTGAGGTGGCAAAATTATTCGATAATAAATTTCAGGAAATTGCCACTGGCGATAGAACTCGATTAGATTTACAGAGTAGCGTGATTGACAAATTAGTTAATTTAAACGTTCAGGCTGAAAATATTATTGATATTAATAAATGTACATGTTGCTCAGATCAATATCATTCTTTTCGCAAAGATGGTAATACAGCAGGTAGAATGATAGCAATGATGGGGTGGCGAAAAGATTAAGAATTTGGTAGTAAATATGACAATTATTGAAGCAGCAATATTAGGAATCATACAAGGACTTACTGAGTTTTTACCAATCAGCAGTTCCGGACATCTTGTGATTGGACAGAAAGTGCTTGGTATCTCTGTAGCAGGAAACGCCATTGAAGTAGTTGTCCATCTTGGAACTTTAGTAAGCGTTCTAATTGTATTTTGGGCTGACATTTGGCAGTTATTAAAATCTCTTAAATCTACGCCCACTCAAAAATATATTCTCGCTATGGCGATAGGTACAATACCAGCAGTAATTTTTGGATTATTATTCAAAGAGGTTATATCAGAAGCTTTTGAAAATATAAGAGTTGTGTCAATAACACTATTGATTACAGGAATTATTTTATTAACTACTAAATTAATTAAAACAAAAATGGAGGACATATCTATTAGTCGTGGTTTGCTAATAGGTATCGCTCAAGCGATGGCAATTGTGCCTGGCATTTCTAGGTCTGGCATGACAATCAGTTTAGGAATGCATCTTGGGGTAGCGCCGGAAAAAGCAGCCAAATTTTCGTTTTTACTTGCAATTCCGGCAATTGCCGGAGCGGGATTATTGACCGGATTAGATCTAATAAAGTCAAGTGAACCAATACTTCCCGTATCTGTTCTAATTGTTGGATTTCTAAGCTCTTTCCTTGTAGGATGGATTTCGTTAAAGTGGTTACTTGGATTAATTCGATTAGGGAAATTCCACTGGTTTGGAGTTTATTGTATATTGGTCGGATTATTAAGCTGGATATTTTAGTATGACGATAACCGGCATTGTATTCATTATTTATCTTGCAATTCTGATTGGTGTTGGTATTGCTACATTTCGATTTAATAAAACTCAGGAAGATTATTTATTAGCAGGCCGTAAATTAGGACCATGGGTGGTAGCATTCTCCGAGAGAGCATCAGGAGAATCCGCGTGGTTATTATTGGCATTACCTGGTGCCGCAATTGCTATCGGAATGGGTGAACTATGGACTGTAATAGGAATAACTAGTGGAATAATTTTATCCTGGTACATAATTGCAAATAGATTAAGACAAGAAACAGCTAAATATGGTGCGTTAACTATTCCGCAATATTTGCATAGAAAATACCAAGATAAATCAAATATTATTAGATTATTTTCATCGTTTATTATAGCATTCTTTTTTGCTTTCTATGTTTCTGCCCAGTTTCATGCCTCCGGTAAAATACTTAATTCTATATTTGGATTAGATCCAATAACTGGTATTACAATTGGTGCAATTATTATTGTTCTATACACTTTAATGGGTGGTTTTTTTGCTGTTGCATGGACTGATCTAATTCAAGGAATAATAATGATTTGTACTCTTGTGCTTCTACCAATCGTTGGATTTATTGAATTACACGAAGCTGGTATTTCGGTCACTCAAAGTGTTGTTAATGCTACTAATAATCAATCATCGCTTACAATGGGATTGACTGGTTGGGCGGCTGTATCCTTAGTAATAGGTGGATTGAGTTGGGGTTTTGGTTATTTTGGTCAGCCGCATTTAGTAATCAGGTATATGTCAATCCGTAATCCTGATGAGATTAAAACTGCACGGAAAATCGCTGTTGCGTGGGCAATTCCTGGTATAACGGGAGCATTTTTGATAGGTATTGTCGCATTAGCAATGTTCGGGGAAGGATTTTTCCCGGATGTCGAGCAAGCGATGCCGTATCTAGCGATGCATTTACTCCCAGGATGGATAGCTGGAATCCTAATATCAGGCGCGGTTGCAGCGATGATGTCAACTGCAGATAGTCAATTATTGGTATCAACTTCGGCAATTACTGTAGATTTTTATAATCGTTTCTTAAAGCGTAAAATTGATGACAGATCAATGGTACGATTGAGTAGAATTGTAACGATTGGATTTGGTGTGTTTGCATATTTAATTGCCATTATTTCTCAATTGACAGATAAAACTATTTTTGGAATTGTAAGCTATGCCTGGAGCGGACTTGGTTCGTCATTTGGCCCAGCGTTAATTTTAACTTTGTGGTGGAAAAGAACAACACGGCGAGGAGTAATTGCTGGGATTTTGACAGGTGCAATTTCTACAATCATTTGGGCAAATATAAGTGTATTGCAAACTGCCGTAACAGAGCGACTAGTAAGCTTTATCTTTGCATTTATTGCTGTTATTACCGTAAGCCTATTAGATAAGTCAATATCTGAATGAATACTTCTATTGCAAAACTGATGAATTCTCTAAAAAATGGTGTTGTTGAACCAATTTATTTATTGCAAGGAACAGATAAATATCTTCAAAAATTCTTGTTTGATAAAATTGCTGAAAAATTCTTTCAAGATGCAAAATCAGATAAAACATTATTAATACCGTTTGATATGAAAGATCAGGAAATAATTGAACAGATTACTACAACAGATTTATTCAGTAGTAAAAAAATGTTTATTTTATTAGAACCACAAAAAATTAGCGGACAAAACCGCAAAGAACTATTAGCTTATTGTGATAATCCAGTACAATCTAATTGTTTAGTAATAGTTTTAGAAGAATTCAGTAAAAATGTTGCGATGGTGAGAGAGCTCACCAATCGATTTACAGCAATAAATGTAAGCTCTCCATTTGAAAATGATATGAAAAAATGGGCTCAATATTTTTTTAGGGAGAAAGCAATAAACACGAATTCTGAAGTGTTAAATACAATTGTAGAAATGGCAGGTGACTCAGTTGGACATATCGCCAATGAGATTGACAAAATAAGTATTTTACTGGATAATGGTCAGGAATTAACCGAAGATTTAGTCAACCAATTTTCAGGATGGAAAAGGGAGCATCAACGCTGGGAGTTTTTTAAATATTTGGGAAATAAGGATTTAAGGAAATCATTAAAAATTGGTTTATCACTAATTACTCAAAATGAGACAATGTTAACACTGATTTATCCACTAACAACATTTTTTCAGGAATTACTGTTTGCTAAATTACTTAATGGTGGTATTCCTGGGAGGAGTGGCTATGTGCCTTTATCAAATAGTATTGTTAAAAGTCTGCCGCAATTCGCCAAGAAATATTCAAGAAATGAAATTGAACTTGCATTAAAATTACTTGGTGAGATTGATGTCTTAAGTAAAACAACTGCTATTTCTAAT
This sequence comes from Fidelibacterota bacterium, assembly GCA_042577295.1. Taxonomy (GTDB): domain Bacteria; phylum Fidelibacterota; class Marinisomatia; order Marinisomatales; family JAHJCW01; genus JAHJCW01. Next base: position 6,771 of record JBHPEE010000054.1, read on the forward strand.
GAATCAGAAATGACTAAATTCCTCTTCAATTTATTAGAAAATAATGATCGATAAGCACCAATATACTGACGAAGAACTCATTGCCCGCTTCCAAAAGGGCGACGAAAACGCCTATACAGAACTTGTTAATCGCTACCGTGATAGATTGATGACGTTTGTCTATCGCTTCGTTAGCGATATGGAACAAGCAGAAGATATTGTTCAAGATGCTTTGGTCAAAGTTTATACGCATAAACATTATTATAAGGAAGTTGCCAAATTTTCTACTTGGGTTTACACAATTGCAGGAAACTTAGCAAAAACCGAATTACGGAAAAGAAAACGAAGACAAACTTCTTCTTTAAGTACTTTAGGATTGGATGATAAGGATTATGAATTACCATCAGTTGAATTGGAAACCGGTGAATATATTCAAGGTGAGTACACCGAGAAAAAAATACAGGAAGCAATTCAATTATTACCACTACATTTTAGAACTGTAATAATTTTACGAGATATTCAGGAACTTTCTTACGAAGAAATAAGTAATATCGTTAGTGTCCCCTTGGGAACGGTGAAGTCAAGAATCAATCGTGCAAGACTGCAATTGCAAGAAGCACTTAAGGAGTATAAATAGGAGCATAGCCTATAAGATGGATCGTTATCAGTTAGAAGGTTATATATCAGATTATATAGAAAATAGTTTAAGCATCGCTAAACGTAAAGAATTTGAAAAGTTTTTAGTGGAGCATCCCGAATCAAAAGAGCAAGTAGAAGCTGTTCGTTCAACAATATCGCAATTAAAGAATTTATCTGCGGTAAAAACGTCCGATGAATTTATGGTCAAATTGCAGCAACGCATTGCAAAACAACGCGATGTAATTCCTTTGCAGATGGAAAAACGCAAACCGATGATCTTCGGTTTTACACCTCTGACGGCCAGTATGATGTCACTTGTTGTATTAGCGATTATATTTGTCGGTTATGAATTGATGCCAGTCGGATCATCCACTCCGATTGCAATTCCGCCGCAAATCACCACAAACAGCGTAATGCCTACTTCAGTGAATCCAACTCCGGTAACAACTACGAATATTGAACCGGCAATTGCCGAAGCACAGGAAGACAGTTCTGTGATTGAGGAAGATATGCAAAATATTAGTCCACAGCTTGAAGGAAAAATCAACTACGTAGGAACACAGTAAGTATTACAATCTATCTTTGATAATCCCTGTTGTTTGCGTAATTTTTAATAACAGGGATTTTTATATCTAAAATGCATTCCATCAACAAAAACATTAAATACTTTTTTGTATTGCTGGTCTCAGTTGCCGTTTTATTTATTTTTATATATTATAAAATTGGACTCGGAGCAGTATATGTATATTTAATAATAGTTGGAATTATTACTATTTTAGGATTCTTATTATGGAGTTTTTTCCAAAAAGAAAAAGTAAAAAAAATAAAACCTGTTTTAGATTTACCTAATTCCAAATTAAATGAAAATCCCCGGATTGCTTTTAATAAAACTTTAAAGTTAATCGGTGAACAATTAATAACTATTAAACCATCATTTAAGTTTGCGATATATCTAATAGACCCCGAAAGTAATAATTTTGTCATACATGATGATTCAGTCGAATATTTTTCCAATTCTATAGATATCCAAAACAAAATATTCCATAAGATATTTAGCGAAGATCAAACTTTGTTAGTTAAACCTCATGAATATCAAGATGAATGGATAGACTTCTTCGCAGAAATTGAAACTAATGATTCAAATTGTCTATTAGGTTCAAAAATCAGTTATAATAAATCCCCAATTGGTGGTTTATTTGCTTTTGTTGATGATGTTCGAAGAGTTGAGTCTAACGACCAAATAATTCTCAGACAATTTGCTAGTCAAATTACGCTGTCATTATCAATGATTGATAATGTTGAATCGCTTCAGAAGCATCACACAATACAGGAAAAAATAAATTCATTAGTGAGTTCGGTAAGCATTTCTGAAAATAAATCGGTTATTTATGAGAAAGCTGTAGAAATTTGTCAGTCTATATTTAAATATGATAAATTAACAATAATGGTTAGTTATCGAGATGTTGAACATGCCAGAATTGAATTTGTAGATGGATATTCGGTTGACATCAGTAGAGATGAAGTTTTTTCACTTAAGAATTCGATCTATGCAAGTGTGGTACAAGATAACCAAATTATTAATTCAAAGGATATTAAAAAAGATTTTGGTAAACAATATCGATTTTATGAGGATGAAAAAACTAAACGTAGTATCTCATCGGTACTTGCCGTTCCTATAATTATCAATCAAGATGTTTTTGGATGTATTACATTAGAAAGATTTGAGGAAAAGGAATATTCTGCAATAAACAGTTTTTATCTTGAAAAGATAGCCCAAACAATAAACGTTTTACTCCAGTGGCAGTCAGAATACCACAATATGTATTTAAATACAAACCATGATAATCTTACCGGATTATTGAATTATCGAGCATTTTTAAATCGATTAGATATTGAAATAAATCGTGTTTCAAGATCGGATCAATCTTTAGTAATAATTATTGTTGATGTTGATAAATTTAAAAGAATCAACGATACTTTTGGTCATCCGGTTGGCAACATCGCTTTAAAGAAGATAGCTGATTTAATTTCTTCCAGCATAAGAAACATTGATGTACTTGCACGATATGGTGGAGAAGAATTTATTATAGCTCTTTCTAATTCCGATAAAAACAGCACTGAACAAATTGCTAAACGTATCGTAAGTAATGTTGCAAATAATATTTTTATTTTTGACAATCAAAGAATAAAAATAACTGTGAGTTTAGGAATGGCAGAATTTCCAAATGACTCTGACCAAGTACAAAAACTGATTGAAGTCGCTGATAGGGCGATGTATAAGGCCAAAAAACATGGTGGTAATACTTTTAGTATTTAATGATATAAATTAATTAATAGGATTATTCAAATTGAACAGACACGATAAAAGCAGAGGGTATATTGTTATAATAACATATTTATCACTAACATTATTGATAAGCTGTACACAATCACCAACATTACAGCAAGAAAATTCTAAAAATATTGTTAATGGTACTGATTCCAAAATTGGAGGGTTGGAGCAATTAAATACAAAAGCCTTGGAGTATCTTATGGATGGTCAACTATATATGGATCAAGGTGATTTTGCTATGGCAATTGTTGAATTGCAGGAAGCGCAAAGTTTAGAACCTAATGTAAGTTCAATTTACATCTCATTGGCGGAGTGTTATTGGAATTTGAATAAACCTGAAAGATCTGTTGAATTTTTGGAAACTGGTATCGAAATCGATCCCAGAAATACTACAATTCGGGAAGTAATGGCTGAACAGTTGTTCCGTCTTCAGGATTTTCCGAAATCAGAAGAACAATATAAAATATTATTAGATTTAAATCCCGAAAGTAAAGACTATTTATTCGCACTTGGTGATCTTGCAAAAATTCAAAAAAAATATGATCAAGCAATTGAATACTATAAAAATGTATATGAAATTGATAATGATAACATCCAAGCTTTAGAACTAACCGTTGATTTAATGCATCGATTAGGGATTTATGGTGAAGCTGATGAATTATACCGGAAATTATTACAAGCAGATAGTTTAAATATTAATTATTTAAGTGCTTATGCCGATATTCAAATTCAATTAAATAAACCTGAATATTCTGTCGAAATAGTCAAAAAAATTGTTGCAATTGAAGGCTCGTCTATAGAAAGTTTAATTCAATTAGGAGTTCTATATATTGAACTGGAAAAATATGATGAAGCAATTACAAATTTTCAGGAAATATTGAAACAAGATAGCACTAACACTACCGGTTTACATTTTTTGTCAACAATACATCGTGAACAACTGGAATACGAAAAAGCTCAATTGTACGCAGATAAAATGATAATAGCATTTCCTGAAAATCCGCAGGGATTTATAAACAGTGCACTAATAGCTCTTAATCAAGATAGTTGCAAACAGGCCATACAAATATTGTCTCCCGCCGCCGCCGATTTCCCTGACGATTATACTATTCAATATTTGCTAGGAATGAGCTACAATATTGATAATAATTTTAAAATGGCCGCAGTTTTCCTTGATAATGCTCGACAAATTGCGCCTAACTCACGAAATACTCTGCATTTGTTAGCAATCGTTAACGATAACCTTAATAATTGGTCTGTTTCTGATGGAATATATCAGCAGCTAATTCAGACCGATAGTACTGATGCCCAAGCTTTTAATAATTATGCTTATAGTTTGGTTGAAAGGGATGAGAGAGTAGAATTGGCTAAAAAATATTCCCGCAGGGCGATTGAATTAGCACCCGATCAAGCGCCCTATTTAGATACTTATGGATGGATTTTATTCAAGATGGGTAATACTAAGGAAGCTCATAAATATATCGTGAAATCTTTGGAAATTGATAATGAAAACGCAGAAGTACTAAAACATATGGGAGATATCTTAGTCAAAATGAAGAAATATAATGAAGCTATAGAATATTACCATAAGGCATTGTCATTAGATCCTGATAACCAAGAACTCATTAATAAAGTAAGTGATTTATAGAGCATTAATTCTACTGCTTACAAATCTTTTGATTGTAACCAGTTGTAGCCACGTTCCCGAAGTCATTACAGATGAAATAGTTGATTTATCCTATGATGAGTTAAAACAACAATACGTTTCGTGTAAAGGGAAAGGAGTAATGACTGCTCAAGGAAAATTACCGTGGAAATTAAATTATTCATTCACAACTCAAAACGATAGTTCTTACATTCAATTTAGGGATATTTTTGGTCGAAGAGTACTTTTTGTCCAAGCCTTACCAAGTAAAATTACACTTTGGGATATGCACAAAAATCGTCAATATGATTCAAATGTCGGTAATTCAATACCAATTTTTAATATTGTAGAAACGTATGATATTGCACAAATATTATGGGGAGAAATTCCGAATAAGTATCTAAAATCCGATGAAGAATCCGGTTTTGAAAAGGACTCAAACTTAGTAAATTTTAAATCTTCTATAACACATATAGGAATGGTATTGGATAGGATAGCATTTAATTTAGATTCCATTGATACAATAATTGAATTCAAAATATCCGAAAGGAATTATGGCGAAACAAATCTTAATTTGTTAAAAGGAATTCCTGAACAAGTACCGTTAAACTAATATGAATGAATCTTTATCAATTGTAATACCAACCTATAATGAACGAGAATCACTTGCCGAATTGGTAGCGTCTTTAAAGGATGTGCTCAAATCACAAAAAGCATGGGAAGTGCTCTTCGTAGATGACGGTTCAACTGATGATTCGATAGAATTACTTACTGAAATTGTAAAAAGCGAATCTAATTTTAAATTAATTCAATTTCATCGTAATTATGGTAAATCAGCAGCGTTAGCAGAAGGATTCAAAGTAGCGGATGGAGAATATATTATTACAATGGATGCGGATTTACAGGATGATCCGCAAGAAATACCAAATCTAATTAATAAGCTAGAGGAAGGATTTGATTTAGTTACAGGTTGGAAAAAAGATCGAAAAGACCCGTGGACTAAACGATTCCCCTCAAAAATTGCTAATTTCTTTACAAGGCTAATTACAGGTGTTAAAGTTCATGATATGAATTGCGGTTTGAAAATTTATCGCAGAACGGTTGTAAAATCATTAGATATCTATGGAGGACGGCATCGTTATATACCGGCATTAGCAGGACAGAAGCGATTTCGGATTGCGGAAATTCCAGTAAACCATCATGAAAGACGGCATGGAGTCACAAAATATGGCGGCTCTCGGCTATTTCACGGATTTTTTGACCTAGTTACCATTTTATTTTTAAACCGCTATACTCAAAAACCGTTACATTTATTTGGTTTATTCGGATTATCGTGTATAGCGCTATCTTTCTTGAGTGAATTATATGTAGTATTCTTAAAAATATTTTTTGATCATCCATTTCAAAAACATTTTGCAATGATGTTATTTGGAGCAATGCTGTTTGTTTTAGGATTATGGTTTTTCTCAGTTGGACTTATCGGGGAGATGGTTGCTCAGACAACTCAGGATCGTGAAGACCGTGTAAAGAGAATACTGGGAAAATAGTTTTTTCCTGAATCCGATTTTAAATCGATGAGAATATCACTTATAGGACCCTTTCCGCCGTTCCGCGGTGGGATATCCGATTTTAACTCAGCGCTATCTATTGATTTGA
>JBHPEE010000055.1:0-13018 GCA_042577295.1 Fidelibacterota bacterium
ATTTAGAAATATAAACAATTGCATCAGATTTTTTATATGCACATTTAACAAGTAATGACTTCAAAATGTTAGGTTTTGAAGATCCTTCAAATGTTAGAATTAGTTTAATTTGAGGGCGAAATAATTTTATAAAGTTGCCAAGAATTGTACCCATACTAAATTGAGTTTGAACAATATCTATATTATTTTTATCAATTATTTGAATTAATTTATTAACATGTCTATAGATATTCCTTCCAAAATAACCCCTATGCGTAATTACTCCTTCATTTTCAAAGAACCTTACATTTTCATTGAATTTTTCAGAATAAAAGTATACGATACTATTTTTATCACTATTTTTAATAATATTGAGTGTTTTCCTAGCTGTTCCACCGAATATATCAGGACAAGATAATATATAAAGAATTTTCATATTTTTTTAGTCAGTTCGCATATTAATTATAGTGTGTATAATCAGGATTAGCACCCTTTATTTTTCGCACAAATTTCCTCAATTTAGGAATTCGTTTAAAAGGTTCTTTTACATACATAAATATCAATCTTAGATTATCTAAAACAAATATTTTACCGTTATGCTTAAGTTTTGATTTAAATATTTCATTAATAAATTTTATTTCTGAGCTAGATGTTTTATTCTCAGAATATTTCCTGAATAAAGCAAGATCCTCGGTAATTACAAAATGCTCATATTTCTTTAATGCTCTAATCCAAAATTCATGATCCATCGCATAATGGTAACTTTCATCGAGCATACCAATTGTGTCAAAAACTTCTCTTCTAAAAAATGTTGAAGGCTGTTGTACACAATATCTTCCATTTAATAAACCTGTATAATCTAATTTTTGTGCAATATTTCGCTGTAGAAAATTTCCCGTTTCATCTATTGTGCAATAATTTCCAGTTACAATTTTTACATGAGGATGTGAGTAAAAATAAGAATTTAATTTATGAAATGCTTTTTCAATTAACATATCATCCGAGTTTAACCAGCATATTATATTGCCACTTGCTTTAACGAGTCCCTTATTAAATGCGTGCGATTGTCCTCGATCTTGTTCTGATTCCCACATTAAATGAGAATATTTCTTTAATATATTAACAGTATTATCGGTAGAACCACCATCCACTATTATATGTTCAAAATTTGGATAGCCTTGTTCCAATACGGAAAAAATATTTTCCTCAATAAATTCTCCTTGATTTAATGATGGTGTTATCACTGAAATTTTTAAATTATTATTGATCATTAAAGAATTTAATTGATTAGCAAGACATCATAAATATTCCGACATACTATCAAATTGCTTTCTTTGATCATGATATATGATAAACTGCATTAACATGAAAATAAAGAAAAGTGAATGATAATGTATGAATATATCAGTCTGAACAATGCCAATAATTGATATTAATATTAAACTTACTATTGATATATAATATAGATAATATCTTTTAGAATTATTGCTAAAAATATATTTTAAACTTACAAATAATATTATAAATATTGGTAACCATCTAATCAATAATCCTATAATACCTTCACAAAATATAACCGGAGCAATGAAAGTATCTCCACCTAAAACAAAATCATAAGTTCCTGCTACGGATTCCCTGATATAACCATTTCCTAAAAATAAATTAGCCTTAGTTCTAATATATGCTTCACCTATCAAGGTAAGCCTAAGTGTGAATGAAGACATTATTGAGTAGTTTGACGACACATTCCCGGTTAATGATGCAAATTTTACTATAATAAAATTCAAACGAGATGGAAAGATCATTATAGCAATAATGAATGCAAAAAACAATAATATGAATACTTTTATGCTATTTTTAAAATATCCTGAGAACAATATTTTATTTTTTATTCTTAAATACAATTTTTTATGCCTTATTATTATAAAGATCCAAATTGTGAGTATTATTACAATGTATGAAATCACTGTTGAGCGTACTACCATAATTAAAACAACTACAAGGCATAATAACCATTGCCAATGTTTATTATATTTAAAACTAGTAAGTGCTGTAACAAAGGAAAATACAAACAATATTGTCAAATACCAGGGTGTAGCAGAGAGATTTTGCATATAAACTTCTCCATTTTTAACCAACATCTCATTAGCTGATTTCAAACCATAAAAATCAAGATTGAACATATTTGCAAAGATATAAACAATGCTTAAAAATATTGTAAGTGAAACCAGCCATCTAAAAAATCGCTGTAAGCGATTACTATTAAATGTACTCGCATATAGCAAAAAACCAAGTGTGGCTATTGGCCAGAAAAAATTCTTCCTGAAAATGGTCAAGATTTCTATGAGATTAATACCAATAATTAAATAGGAATATAAAATTTGAAAGAATAAAAACACGACTAATATAAAAACCGCCTTACCGCCGGGTATGGCAAATAATTTTGGTAAATGTTTTATATAAATAGCTGTATAAATCAAAGATATGAGTAGAAATAGTACATTAATGTCAAGGTATAATTGCGGTTGATAAAAAATCTCATAATTAATAAAGGCATAAAAACTTGTTGGTATAGCAGTAAATAGTATAAAAAATAATAGATCTGATTTAAGTCGGTAACGTGTTATAGGTAATTTATATAGACCAGGCAAAGAAAGATATTTACGCTTATTTAGTCTCATTTAGATCACAACTGTAAAAAAGATTTAACAGATGACCATCTAGATTCAAAATTATGCACCTTATCAAAAAGACTTTTAACATTTGATCTATAATACTCAAAATTGTTTTCTTTGTATAGTTTACATAACATTTCCCCCATACTATTGGTAGTTTTATTGTTGACAATAAACCCAGTATAGTTATTAATCACTACTTCTTTATTACCTATTAAATCAAATGAAATATTTATACAGCCTGCTGCCATTGATTCTATAATTGTGCGAGGGCATCCTTCTCCAAACAACTCATCTTTGCCAATATTTAAACTTAAATAAATATTGCATGTTCTCATTAAGTCTAATATTTTTTTTTCATCACCTGATAATTTAATGAATTCTAAATTAAGATTGCTTTTTTTTGTGATTGATTCGATTTTCTTTACAAATAGATCGGTATGCTCACCTTCATGCATATACCCAATACGATTCTCAATTCTTTGTAAAGGTTCTGGGAACCAAATTGTTCGATCAATCAAATTTGGAATTACATAACAATTCTTTTGAAAACTAGTCATATACCAAGCCTGGATTGTACGCGATATTCCAGCAACATTTTTTAGTCTTTTAGATCTCATATATTTGGAAAGTTTATGGAAATGCTTATTATTAGTTGCGGCAAGTTCCATATCCCAGAAGTAAAATTCCTGACATTCTTTCAAAAAGGCTTCTGCAATAATCCAGCTAGTTATACATCGATAATTTTTTGTTTTTACGATCATATCTTTAAAATCTGGGAGTGAGATATGTGCTTGATGATCAATTAACCAATTTTCAAAATTCCCATCGTAAGTAACAATATATGATTCATATCCCTTTGACCTTAATAACTTAACCAAATTATTTAATTCTTTTATTCCACCATTATATTTTGGACCACCGGCATTAATTATATCTTCACAAACAGAAACAAATATTATTGGTTTTTCTTTTGACAAGATAACTTGTTTGCTATAGTCTAATATTTCTCTTTTATTCTTTGTTAATTTCAAATGAAAAAGAATATTTTTAAATTCTTGATGAATTAATGTTTTGGCACGAGAAAGCATAATAAGTATTAATGCTATCGCTTTTCTTGTCCTCCAAAATGTATATCCAAATGATAATGCTAATTTTTTAAAAATACTGATAATATATTTAATCATTTAGCGCCATTTTATTTTTTGAAAAATTCTTTGAATCAAGGATTTATTAATAAGTATATATTTTTCATAAAGCCTATTTAGTTTATTATTAATCTCTGTTCTTTCAGGATGCTTTAGAGGAAAGTTAAGTTCATGCCTCTTATGATTTGCGCTTATACTATTAGTGATAGTGGTATGAGTAGCATTAGCACCAAATCCAATATTTGATATCATATTTTTTTTAGGCACTATACATTTTGCATTATTAGATAACAATAGATAGGCTAATTGATAATCCCATGTATCAATCTGACCATCAGCGGTTTTTTGGAAAGTATTATTCCAATAATTTTTTACTGATTCATTGCTGCTCACAGAATCAACAATATCATTTTTTCGATCATTCCAAGAAATCATATTTACATCATAATCTTTCCATACTCTAGCCCAACTTGCCCAACCCCAAATTGCTGAATATTTAATAAATGTGTAATCTTCTTTACCAAATAACGAATTGGGTATTCTATTATCACCGCTAACTAAATAAACACTCTCATCATTTTTATACATCTCTAATAATTCTTCGCAAAACCAAAAAAAACTTTGAGATGGTAAACAGTCATCTTCTAAAATAATCCCCATTTCTTCATTTTCAAAAAACCAATCAATTGCTCCACTAACTGCAAACTTGCACCCTAGGTTTTTCTCTCTAAAAAGTGTTTTTACTTCACAATCCCAATCAATATTGCACATTACATAATCACGAACCTCTTTAGTTTTTTCATCCTCGCCCCTTTTACTTTCTCTTGATCCATCCGCAGCAACATATAATCTGGGCGGTTTGGCTAGCTTTATCGCTTCAAATACTTGCCGAGTTATATCAAGACGGTTAAAGATTAAAAATAGTACTGCAGTTTTTAGTGGTTGCGGTGGAGTGAACATAGAACTATTTTTCATTATTTACGTCTGCTTTTATTTCTTCTATATAATCTTTTATAAATTTTAACTTCTTCCAGCCCAATGCTTCAGTTTTTGCAGTAATTACATTTGCATCCATTCTATTTCCTTTTCTTTCAGGAAGCATTATAATTTTATCTCCAAACATTTGGGCAATTTCTAACACACTATATGCTTCAAGACTCCCTATGCCAAAATCATCACCAAACCCATTTTCTCCAACCAAAACTAATCCATTGATAATATCTTCGATATGAGTAAAATTTCTTTTTTGGGTACCTGGTTTAACAACGGGCAGAGGTTCACCTTTAAGCATTTTTTCCTTATAAATGGCTATTAGAGTCGCATATTTACCTATTGAAATCTCTCTTTTACCATATACATTGTAAAAATAGACAACCGCATAGGGTATATTATACCAATTTCCGTAATTTTCAACCAGTTCTGTATTTGATGCTTTTGTCCAGGCATATGGACTTTGACTTCTTCCTAATCCACCATCACCAAATTTTGTACTACTTCCAGCATAGATTATCTTTGCCCCAGTTTTTCTGCAAAACTGCAATACTGAAAATATTCCATCTTTATTGTATCGCCAAACTTTTTCAATATCCTCAAAACTTTGTTCTACTCGTGAATATTCACCAAGATGATAGATAAAGTCCGGATTAAAATCTATATGCTTTTCTATTTCTGCTGTTTCACCTTCTAAATATGTAACATTATTTACATGATTTTCTTTTTTGCCGGTTGAATAATTATCAAGTGAATAAACTAAATTTTTTTCATCTTGAGCTAATCTTTCACAAAGGTTGCTGCCTATAAAACCAGCGCCTCCTGTTACTAAAATTTGTTTTTTCATATATTTGATCTAATTAAAATATCTTTTATTTTTTTCGGAATTATTTTGCCTATAGCTCTTTTAATTGTCCAGTCTTCAGGAAGACGTCTTTTGAATGGTGTCATCTTTAAATATTTCCAATACAAATGTTTATAAGGATGATTATTTTTAAATTGCCATGGTTTTGAATTACTCGTGAAATGAATAATTTTAAAGTTTTTATCAACAATTTCAGTAAGACCGAAAGCATTATAGGTGAAATCAATTTCTCCCCAGTTCAAATCAAAGGTAATATTTAATATATCTTGATCCCACCATAATACAACATCGCTATATTTTAGAGCATTTCTCATAAGCGTTTTTGTTATTCTAGTTTCTCTCCATTTCTTAAGATTAATATACATAATGCCACTATTAAAGTAATTATTACCTTTAAAATCCAAATCCCTCAATCTTTTTGTATCATTTATACCGAATTTATGATCTACAGCATATATGTAATATTCATGTCCGTCTATTGAAATATTTTCTACATCTTTGATAGAATAATTTATATTCGAATTAGCATCTTTTCTAAAATTTAGCTCAATTAATTCGGATAGATCATCTATTACAATAATATCCGAATCTAAATATAAAATGGTATCTATCTCCTTAGGTAAAATTTCAGCCAATAATAGTCTGAAATATGTAGCTTTAGTAATATGATGACTAATTTTAAATTTATCTAATATTGTGCTATCTAAGTTTAACTCTTCAATGCTAATGTTATATTTATTTTTAAAAAACTTTACAGACTTATTGAGTTTTTCTTTATCTGTTATATCATTTATGACAAAAATTCTATTTATGATGTTTTTATTATTTTCTAACAAAGAGGTACATGCAACTGTAAAATACGGAATGAAATTTTCATCTATTGTAAATACAATATTCAATTTTTGCATTTATGCCATTCCCAAGCTGTTTTAATTAACGTCTCTAGATGAAAATATTTAGGATTCCACTTTAGAATATTTCTTGCTTTTCGCGAATCTCCAATTAACACTGCAGGATCGCCTTCCCTTCTATTAGTAAAAGTAACTTTAAAGTTTTTGTTGGTAATTTCCTTGACTGACTCAATTACCTCAATAACCGAATATCCATTCCCATTACTTAGATTGAATGCATCACATATCCCACCATTTAAAATATAATTTAATGCTAAGGTATGAGCTTCCGCCAAATCTGCAACGTGAATATAATCTCTGATAGCAGTCCCGTCTTTTGTATCATAATCAGAACCATACACTTTAATATTAGGTCTTTTCCCGATTACTGCATCTAACAATAATGGGATTAAATGGGTTTCCGGTATGTGATTTTCCCCTATTTCACAATCTTTATCTGCTCCTGCTGCGTTGAAATATCTTAATGCTACATATTTAATATCATAGGCTTTTGAATAATCACATAATATTTTTTCAACCATATATTTGCTTAGACCATATGGATTTATCGGATTCTGAGGGTGATTTTCATCTATTGGTAAATATCTTGGATTACCATATATAGCACAGGTTGAGGAAAAAATAAAATATTTACAATTGAAATCTTTCATTACTAATAAAAGATTTAAAGTATTAGATACGTTATTGATATAATATTTCTCAGGATTCTTAACAGACTCACCAACATAGGAAAATGCAGCAAAGTGTATAACTGCTGTTATATTATATTTTGTAAACAGTAGTCTTAGTTTTTCAATATTATTTAGATCTCCAACTATTAATTCACCCCATTTTACTGCTTCCCTATGACCATATATCAAATTATCGTAGACTATAGTTTTATATCCTTGATTTGATAGTATTTTATTAGTCTGACTACCAATATAGCCTGCACCACCTACAACTAACACATAACCATCCATTTCTACTTTCTCATTATATAAGTTATATTATGAAAAACAAATAAATTAGACCATATTGAGTTCTCAAAGTAGTTTGGTCTATTACTAGCAAAGATAGCAATTATTTTTTTAAATAATACGGAATTTTGTCCGTCGTCTAAATATATATATAATGTTTCGAAAGACTCTTTAATAAATCTGTATTCTTTATTGAAGTATGTACCTTTAACAAAGTAATCCATACTTTGTATAGTAAAATATATTTTGTGTGTAGGATCAACAAATGCATGCTTTGATTTAAAGTATGGTACTTTAATTATTAAATGACCATCCTTTTTCAGTATGCGATAACACTCTTTGATTAAATCAATCAAATTTTCAATGTGTTCAAACACATTATCTGAATAAATCAAATTGAAACTATTATTTTCATACGGTAACGGTTTATTTAGATCAACTTTTTCGTCGATATATTTTGTATTGTAGTAATCTAGATTCAGAAAATTTTTCAATGGTTTATTACCACAACCAAGGTGTAGATTTCGTGAACCCTTATATTCATCTAAATCAAATTTACTATTTATTTGTAAAAGAAATTTTCTTAGTTTTTTCACTTTATTCCCTTAGCAGAAAAAGTCATTACGTTTGAATGAGAAATATTTAACTTTTTAAATTGTTTTAAATTTTTAAGCTCTTTTTTAGAATAAATAATTTACTAATGGGACTAAGAATTTAAAAAATTTTATGAAAATATCTTGCTAAATGTATTCCAATTATTGCTAGATTTGTGTTCACTTCGTTTATTCTAATGTTCCTGAATCCGGCATTTCTCATTAAGCACTTTCTGTGGAATCTCTACATGTTCCAATACACAAAAACTCACGACAATATTTGCAACATCATTTTAAACGGGTATATTTGATATATCAGAAAATATATCTGCTTTCTGATTTTTAGAATCAATGTCTATTCCTATATATTCATGGTGTAAAACAAAATCGCGATACGGTTTTTGACCACATCCAAAATCATATATTGTTAATTTTTTATCCTTTGGTAAGGTGTTAAAGTATTTCTTTGCACTGTCTATTAAAAACTTATGTTGCAAAAATAGCGGATTCCAATATGATTGTTTTTCTTTTAGTTTTCTGTTCCTTGGATATATATTTCTATTAATCATTAATTTTCCAGAATTGTATTGAATTAAGGAAAAATCTATAAGCAATTAGAGGCTTATAAATTGAAAAGGCAAATAAGGTTGATATGCTATAACTTAATAAGGTAGCCCAAGCAGCTCCAATGATGCCATATCTTTTGATGAGATAAATATTAAATACTATATTTAAAACAGCACTTAAACTATTACTAATAGTAGCAATATATTGTTTATTTTCAGTGATTATCCATTGCGTCCACACAGAACCAATAGCAACATTTATCCCAGCCCAAATTAGTATTCTTAAAACACTCGCAGATTTACTATACTGTCCTCCATAAAGCACTTGTACTAATTCATCACTAAAAAAGGTCATTAGTATCGCAATAATAATTGATATTAAAAACATAGCTTTATAAAGCTTTTGCAACCTACTATAATATAGTTTTTCACTAATTTTTTTAGAATTCACTATTGCAGGAAATAATGAACTCAAAATAATGGCAGGAATAAAATACCAAAATTCGCTTAATCTTACCGCAACTGCATAATAACCAACATCGGCCAAACCAATCATTTCTTTTATGAGAACTTGATCAATTTTCATATTTATTGTTATAACCAGTCCACTAATAATTAAAGGCCAAGAATCCTTTAAGAGATCAACAGCAGTTTTTATTTTACACTTAAAATATAAAATGTTCGTTTGAGTATTCTTTGAATAAAAATAGATATAACCCATTGCCATAATTGCACTATCCAAAACAATCACCAATGCAAAAGCAGTAATAGATGCCTTATTTAATATTAAAATAATTTTAATTATAGATGAAATAAATATTGATATAATATTTGCATAAGCAATATAACGACTCATTACTATACTTTGAAAAAACAAGGCAATTACATTAAAAGATTGAAATATTGCTGAAGATGCAATAATGAAGATTAGTACATTAGTATAAAAATCATTTGATACAAAATTAATTGCAATTATTAATAACACAAATAATAAAAATGAACCAAATAATTTTAGTACAAAGGTCGAGCCTAGTAAAATAATACTATCGCATTCATCTTTTACTAGTTCACGGACGACAATAGAATTTAATCCAAGACTAGAAATAAATGAAAAAAGACCTACAAAACTAATTGCATAATTTAATAGACCATACCTCTCGGGACCTAAATATCTAGCAACCCATATCCCGATTGATAAACTCAATAGAATCTTAATAGTTGAATCAAGCAATAACCACGAAGTGTTATTAAAATATTTTATGAATCCCTTGGATAAGTTTCTATTCAGGAAAGAATTAACAGATAATATTTCAACTAATTTATTCAAATATAAATATCATTAATTGATCGTGTCACGTTTCTTATTCGAAATTATGGCAACTACTCCACCTATCATCAATCCAAGAATTCCAGCGACTAATACAATAAGCTTTCGTTTGGGTTTACTTCTAAATATAGGTATGTTTGGTTCATCAATGACTTTTATGTGAGATATATTTTTATTCTCACTGATCTTGATTTGCTCAAATTGCTGTTTTAGAGAAATATATATTTCTGTTTGTATCTCGATTTCTCGTTCTAGGCGTTCCTGCTCTAACAAAAGTGTGGGTGATAAATTGATCTGTAGATTTTTTTCGCGGTAATTTTTTAGACGGGACTCTGCATTATATAATTCAACCTGAACTTCACTTAATCTTCCGATGAAAAATTCTTTTTGATCACTTAGTTCGCTCCTAGTGAATTCCAGCTGCATCTTTTCCAGTTCTGATACCACTTTTTTAGCAATTTTGGCACTTAATTTCGCTTCAGGACTATTTACGTATAAAGAAAATATTGCAGTATTATTAATTTGTTTTGTTCCCAAAACCTTTTTTGCAATATAATCTTGCCCTTCAGCGATCAATTTATTGCTGTCGCTATCCGCAATATCTAATGAATCAAAAATGATATTAAATAATATTTCAGGATGACTTGCTTTTTCTGTTGTAAACTCACTAAATAAAAGTGAATTAGTCAAGCTCCGGCTCTTTAGAATTTCAGGTAAGGTTTCAATAGTTAAATATGTGCTACCATCACTACTTCTAGGTGGTATTGAAAAACCGAATTGACTAGCCAAACCTAGAAGTGATGATTGATTATCTTTATTCCCAACTAGTAATATTTTTGCTTCCGATGTATAAACAGGCTTAGCAATAAATAAAACATAAATAATAGCTATTGCACAAAATACTAAAGGAGTTACGATTAACCATTTTACACCTATTTTTAGGGATAGTAGTATTTTATTAAAATCTATTTCAAGACCCTCATCCCATTCATCAAAATTTTTATTTATTTTATTCATTTAGTACTTTTAATAGCTATATATGTTAATGCGATTGATGAAACGATTGTAGCAGTTTCTCTAAATATAGTTAGAATATCAAAAGGATTTTTTTCCGATTTTCGTTGAACTATTATTGTACAACCTTCCATAACTTTACGCGGAAAATATTTTTTCGTTTTTACGTTACCATTGGGATACATAAGAGTTATATTAAAACGTTTGGCATTACTTGTAAGACCTCCGGCACTCCTAACATAACTCATCACTGTTTGACCTTTAGTAAAATGAATTAATCCAGGGTTATATACTTCGCCCTTGACTTCAATTGTACCCGGTTTTTGCGGTACAAACACAATATCGCCCTTGATCAACGGAATAGAAAAGTTTTTCCACACTAAAGTTTTATTATTCCTAGTTATTTCAATACCATCCATAAAAGCCATATCCGTAAAACCTCCGGCTTTATGAATAATTTCCTCTAGTGTTTTATCTGTTTCTTTGATCGGATACAAACCTGGTATTTGAACTTCTCCATTAATTGTCACATTATTACCTTTTTGATAATAAATATTTTTTCGTACAATAACCTGGTCATCCTTTTGCAGTTGAAAATTTGCATATTTGTCAGTATTTATCACATCATTATAATTAAAGTCTATAACTATGTCCTTATCACTATTTTCGTCAACTCTAACAACTTCAATTTTATCTAGGTATGCAGATTTTAAGTAATTTTTATCTTCAATTCCACCGGCACGAATTAAAATATCTTTTATGGTCATTGAGTCAGTTAAAACATATGACCCCGGGGTTTTCACTTGCCCGCTTACAATTACTTCATTAACTATATTTGGTATTGATCCAATTGTAAGATAATCGCCATCTTGAACAGCGACTTTATCTAATTGATCTACAGTTATAGTTTTATATTCAATAGGTTCTTTGAAAGAATTCCTCATCGCAACTGGTACTATTCGTCGAAGTATAATATCTTTAGAAGCATTTGGTTTCATACCTCCACTAAATTTAATTACACTTGCAAGGACTTCAGACTGTAGAGCTTCAAATTTGCCTCTACGAAAAACTTCACCGTCTACAGTTATTGTTGAAATACGGGGTGGCACATAGATAATATCATCATTTTGTAAAATTAAATTATCGAATAAATCACTATTCAATAGATAACTATATAAATCGATTTCTTTATATAATTTTCCATTTCTGTGGACTTGAATTGATCTGAGACTACCTGTAGGATCAACTCCACCTGCTTGAAAAAGCCCTGTAATTATAGATGACATTGGATTGACTAATTGCACACCGGGTATTTTTACATTACCAATAAAATGCACGTTAATTGACTTAAGTGCACCCAATGTTACGTTTATAAAGGTTTGGGGATTATCTCCTCTTAGTGATGAATATTTTTGAGAAAACTTATTCATAATAAATATTCTGGATTCCTTTAAAGTCTTCCCAGCAAGGTTTACAATTCCGATATTGTTATCAAATATATTACCATCACGGTTTATCGTATACAAGGCGTGCAACTGAGCTTGTCCCCATATTGAGATTTCAATATTGTCTCCTGGTCCTAATACATAATTATCTGGTATAGATATGTTTGGCCAAAATAGTAACGAATCAAGCTGTGTAAAAATATCATAACCAAAGTAGGGGAGATAATCTTCTACAAAACCATACAATAACATAACATTAGGATCTCCAGAAGATTCATCCATCCATTTCTTATAATCCTCTTTAGAATTCCAATGGCCTTTTAAATTTATATCAATACTTTTTTTATATAGATGAGATATTTTTAACTGATCATCCAAATTATTTATATTATTGTTTGTAGACTGTGCTCCAAATGACGACTCGCCAATATTCATATTTTTACTTTTATTATATATTTCAAGCAATTCTTTGTATTGATCAATTGATTGACTTTGAAGAAAATTGATTAATAGAGCAATTATTATTAATAGAATTTTTGTTTTTTT
>JBHPEE010000056.1:0-12843 GCA_042577295.1 Fidelibacterota bacterium
GCTTGCTGAGATCATCAAGATAATCAAACAAATACTTGGATCGTTAAACAAGTGATCATAAAAAAACAACCCTTTCGGGTTGTTTTTAGCTTACCGGTCAACACATTAACCTCCAATCATAAACTAGAGATCTATCATTTAAAACCATACAGAAATTGTTGATCAAATGAACTTGTTGCCAAATAATTACCATCTTTAAATTTATTTATTTTTCCAAAAAGAAATAAGTATCAGTATTAAAAAGCAATTTATTTTTATTCTTAGTGTCTTTGTTCCTTCGTAGTTAATCAGACTTTCTTGCCGGTTCCATTTCAGAGCGCTGCAATAATTCACGTCCCATAAATCTATGTGCGAACCTGTTTTTTAGCACTCGCAAATCACTAACAACATACAATGCTGATGGTAGCATTAATAAAGTGATTATTGTTCCAAATATTAATCCGGCCGCTACGGCTAACGCCATTGGCACTAACCACTGTCCTTGCTGACTTTTTTGTAAAATCAATGGAGCCAGTCCAACAGCTGTAGTAAGTGTTGTTAGGACAATCGGCCGGAAACGTATCATTCCGGCATTGAATATAGCATCTTTGACATCCTGACCGGATTTAATATTTTTATTATAGCGGTCAAGCAGTACTACAGAGTCATTAATGATAATACCTGCCAGTGCAACAATTCCAAGGAATGATAAAATTGATACAGGAATTCCCATCAAAAAGTGCCCTATTACTGCGCCAATTATTCCAAGAGGAATTAGTGAAAGAATTAATCCGCTTTGGATATATGATTTTAACAGAAAGACTAAAATTGTGAAAATCGCGATTATAGCAAACGTCATCGAGAATGTGATTGAATTAACCATCTTATTAGTATATTCTGCTTGTCCTCCCGCAGTTTCCGTAACACCATCGACTTGAGATAAAACACGTGGAATTATGGTTGATTTAAGTTCTTCTAGCACCACTTGCAGATTGTTTTTTGTAAAGTCCATATTCGCACGAACTCTAACTGAACGTTGTCTGTTTTCGCGTCGAATCGTTTCTATTCCACGCTCGATCTTGAATGTGGCAAGTTCCTTGAACGCAATGTAATCTCCGTTTGGTGTTCTAATTCGTAAATTTTCGATTTGACTAATCGAAACACGATCATCTTTATTAAAACGTACCCAGATTCGTAATTCATCTCGTCCGCGCTGCATACGCATAACTTCCTGTCCAAAAAATCCTTGGCGTAACTGTGATGTAACCTCGCGTAGATTAAAGCCTAGTGCTTCGGCTCGTGGTTTTAGAGTAACTATAAATTCATTATTGCCTAAAGGTGTATCGTCCCTTATATCTTCTAAACCATCAATTTTAGCAAGCTCTTCTTTTAATAAATTTTTAGCTTTCAATAATTGTGTATAATCTGCACTTAAGAATCTAACCTCTACTGGACTACCACCGAAAGATGGGGTGCGAATATTTACATTCTCGGCTTCCGGTATTGTCCCGATATAATCACTTAAGTCGCTTAAGAAGTCGTTAACAGACCAATCTCTTTCTGTGGCGGGTATCAGATCAAGAAAAATATTGACGTCTCCACGTCCTCCCCACGACATATAGTTCTCAATAGGATTAATACCCTCTTCATCCTCCAATATTTTTCCGTAAGCCAATGCTTTTTCAATTACTTCATTTCTTACGTCATCAGCGACAGTTTCTGAGGCACCTGCCGGCATCTCGATTGCAATACGCGCGAAAGGAAATTCCATTTCCGGAAAAAATTGAGCTCGAACATGAGCACCCTGAAACATACCTATTATTATTAATACTATTGATAATGTAGATGCTGTAACACTCCATCTATGCTTTAGGCAAAATTTCAGAAAACGGCCATAGGAATCATCTGAAATCTTTGTTAATACAACATCAAATTTTTTCCTAGTCCGATAAAAAATAGACTTCTTATTAGGAATCCCGTTTTTGGCCATATCCAATGCTTTGGAATGTTCTATATGACCAGGCAATATTATTACAGCTTCGATCAATGAAAAACAAAGACTGACGATAACAATTGCGGCTATCTGCCATACATAAGATCCAAGTACACCATAGAAATAAAAATAAGGGATGAATGCTACAATTGTTGTTAAAATTGCAATGGATACTGGTTTGATAACATCCAGTGTTCCGTCAATAGTCGCTTTAAATTTACTCTTACCTCTTTCTGCTTGCGAAAATATACTTTCTCCAATAATGATTCCGTCATCAACCAATATACCAACAACCAATATCATACCAAACAAGGACATTTCATTAATGCTGATCCCTAATATCCAGATTACAAAAAACATTCCAAGGAATGATATTGGTATGCTAAGTGCAACCCAAAAAGCCATACGTATGTTCAAAAATATGCTCAATAATATCATGATTAGTGTCAATCCGATTAATCCATTTTGGATTAATAATCCCATCCGCTCTTCAAGATCATCAGTTTCTTTGATAAATGTTTCAAAGGTTATCAGTCCGGCATATTTTTCATTATATTGTTTGGCGATCCGCTCAGTTGTTTCAACGATCTCCACAACGTCTTCATTATTATTATACATAACATTGAAAGAGACAGCTCTTTTACCATTAAATTCAGAATAGAATCTATTTTCTGGCCACTGTTCTTTTACAGTACAAATATCAACCAATCTAATTTTCGTGCCATCAACTCCAGAAACAATTTCAATATCTTCAAACTCCTGCGAATTATATTTTTTCCCGTAAGTACGGATTAGTATTTCTTCTTGTTCAGTTAAGACAGAACCGGATGAGATATTCAAGCTAGAATTACGTACCGCTGTAGCGATGTCGTTAATTGTCAGCTTGAATCTTTCCAGGTCGCGAGGGGAGATTTCTATGGATATTTCGCGATCCGGCAGTCCCCAAACCATGGTGTTGGATATTTTCCCAGATCGCATAAGATCATCACGAAATTCATCGATAACTTTTTTGATCGTAAATAAATCATCGGGACCCCAAACGCTTAACCAAATTGCTCTGTTCCATTCGGTTTCTTGATAAATTATTGGTTTTTCAGCACCGGCAGGATATGAAGCAATAGAATTGACAGCATTTTTTACGTCTTGTATAGCCCTACTCATATCATAACTATCATCTACTTCAACAGTCACTTCTCCATAACTCTCATGAGATTGTGACCATATCTCTGAAAGACCTTCCAGTCCTTTTAATGCTTCTTCTATTTTAACCATTATTCCTTCTTCCAGTTCTATCGGAGAAGCGCCGGGGAAAACAACTGCAACAGTTACGTAGGGTTGCTCAACCTTTGGATTAATACGTGTTTGTAAATTGAATAATGCAAACACTCCCGTAAGGCAGATAACTAACATTATCCAATTTGCTATAACCCGATGTTTGATGAAATATTCTATAAAGTTCTTCATATGATTATAACACCCCTAATTTGTTGCTATCGTATTGTTAACGACATTAATGGTATTTACATCTTCAATGGGCATTCCCACAAGTGGTTTTTGTAGAATCGAAGTAACAATTCTGGTGCTGTCACTAAGTGATTTTTCAATCAAAACCATATCACCCTGCACCGATATAATATTGACGCGGGCTCGCCCTAACTTACTACTATCATCAACAAAATATATTTGACTATCATTATCAACGACATTTCTTGGTATTGTCGCAACATTCGGAATTGTTCTACCTTCAATTAGAACCCTAACATAGTTTCCAGGGAAAAGATGTTGGTTTAGATTTTCATTATTTAGAGAGACAAATACATTAATTGATTGTGAATTACGATCTAGCTGATTTTCATTTCGATATATTCTACCGTATGTCCAACTATCCTGATGATTATCCCAGTATACTTTTACTTTCGGATTTTTTGTAAAATCTATCCATTTAGCATCTTCCAAGAGAAGGGGTACAGATATTTCAATATTGGTGACATCTTGCAAACTAACTAATTTTTGACCATAATTGACATAGCTGTCTTTGACGATCCCATTGGAAGTTATATATCCATCAAAGGGTGCAAAAATAGTATGTTTAGATAAAGTAATTTCAGCATTCTTAACAGCAAAAAATTGTGTGAAAATATTATTGTTGATGGCTTGGTTCTTTTCACGAGAATCAGTCATTTCCGGTAAATCTTTAATTGGCTCGTTTATGTCTAATTCGTTAGAATATTTAGACCACTTATTGTATAATTCGTCACTCTCAGAATTTGTAAAAGCTAAAAATGAAATCAGCACGCGCATAAATTCTGCATATTGTGAATGAAAAGTGTTTTCTGCTTGCCGTGGATCAATTTTACAAATTATTTCGCCTTTTTTAACATAGGTACCACTTTTTAAATCGTTTTTAGCGAACGTAACAATTCCCTGAACCTCAGAAATAATATCAACTGTTTTTTGAGGTTCAATAGTTCCATTCCCTTCGATCTTTAGCTGAACATCGTCGTGTGTCAATAATTGAGTTTCAACTTTTCTTACTTCTTGAATGATATCACGTTTTGTAGTCTGTTTATTAGATGAACCTAACATTTTCATTCCAAACACACCAACTATCAAAATAATAACAAAAGATGAAATTTTAAAAATAATATTTTTTTTATTGCCCATAATAATATTTCCCAGTTTTACTTATATAATAGTTTTAGACTTCTTCAGAACAAAAATGTTGTCAAAGGTGATAAAATATTTATTTTTTAATTGAATTAATTTGTAAACAACGAATCGATTTACATTTTTCGCAATAATTCTCGCTTCAACTGCATTTGTGGAGTAAAAAATTGTCGATAAACAAGATTCAACACTAAAATATCCACCATTGTCGCTGTACTGATCCACATATACATGATCATAATTTGATAGCGGATTGCAACAAGCGGATCAATTCCGGATAGAATTTGTCCGGTCATAATGCCGGGTAATTGCACCAACCCAACCATCATCAAAGAATTAATATTAGGTAGCAATGCTGCCCGTACCGATTCCATAAATGAGTCGTGAACGGCTGACTTGACCGGAGCGCCCAAAGAAAGCAGCATCTCTATTTCGTTCTCACGATGCTTTATTTCACTAACAAAGCGATTAACTGTTAACGTTGCTGAATTCAATGAATTCCCAATTATCATTCCCGCAATTGGAATCATAGCATAAGGATAATACCACGGTTCTACAGATAAGATTAATTTTAGAATTAAACCAAGTACGATTGTAACAGTAAAGAAAAACGAACCCAGTAGAATCCAGAAGATGTGCGGTATATTATATTTTTTTAATCTATGGAAGCCTTCATAACTTGCAATTATTATCATCAATGAAACCAACCCAACCATGAAGCTCCAATGATGTTGTTGGAAAAAATAGGTTAGGATGTATCCCATTGCGGTAAGCTGAATAAATGTACGGAAAGTTCCGATTAATAGAGTTTTTTCCAATCCTATTTTCCACCAACGGATAAGTCCGACGCTGATGGCCACAAATATCAATGACACAAAAACATCAGTCCAAGTGATTGCGTAAAATGATTGTGTCATTCTATTCCCTTATCAATAAATGCTTGTACAGATTTGGTGCGCGGGTTATCTATAATATTAGCATCGCCATCTTCTATGATTTTACCCTCGATTAAAAATATCGCGCGTTTTGCAAATTGTTTTATTATTTGATAATCATGAGATACTAAAATTAATGTCAGTTTTAAATCTCGATATAATTGATATACGAGTTTGAGTATTTTATTTGCTAATTGCGGGTCGAGGTTAGCTGTTGGTTCATCTAATAATAATACCTCCGGTTTGTTTAATAATACCCGCGCTAAAGCGATGCGATGTTGCTCGCCACCGGAGAGAGAGTGGGCATCTTTATTTAAAAATTCAAAACTCAAACCTACGTTCTCTAAACTTTCGATTAATTCTTTTTTGGTAAATATTTCTCCATCTTTAGTCCATTTTTGCGTTATTGTTAGATTTTCTGTAACTGTTCCATGAATCATTGTTGGAGATTGGAACACCATTCCAACTTTTTGACGTAACAGTGTTATATCATAATCCGTTATCAGTCTTTCATTAAAATATATGCTACCGGAAGTTGGTGAATTGAGGCAATTGAGTAATCTTAAAAATGTTGATTTACCGGAACCGGATGGTCCTAATAATACTAAACAATCCTTCTGCTTGATGTCCAAGGAAATATCTTTAAGAATTTCCAATCCATTAACAGAAAAATTGATATTTTCTAATTTGAATATTGAATCATACATTTTTGTTGTAGCCACGAGTGCACGATTATATTATTATTAGTTTTTTTTATTGTTTTTTGAATTTGTATTCTTTGTGTAATTCGTGGTTAGATTTTGCTTTTTAAAGTTTTTAATAATTGTTTTTCTCTGTGTTTTCTGTGGCTCGAGTTTTTGTATCTTCTTTCCAATATACCAAATGATGCCGGCCCCAATCATCATCGCGAAGCAAAGAATTTGTCCCATCGAAAAATTAAGGAAGACAAATCCTAACTGCTCATCAGGCTCTCTAAAATATTCAATAAAAAAGCGGAAAAATCCATATCCAAATACATATAATCCGGAAATAAATCCAGGAAATGGTTTGAATTTTCGCAATGGCCAAAGAATGACGAATAATATAATTCCCTCAAAAAAAGCTTCATATAACTGTGAAGGATGGCGCAGTAAGCCATCGCGGGCAGCGGGAAAGTACATGCCGATTGCAGCATCGGTTACACGACCATAAAGTTCACCATTGATAAAATTACCAAGCCTTCCAAAAGTAAATGCTAAAGGAACGCCGGGGATTATTAAGTCGGTCAATTTAAATACTCGTATTTTTTCTTTTCGACTGAAAATTAACCATGCAACAGCAACGCCAATTGCACCACCATGGTAGGACATCCCGGAGATTCCGGTAAATTGCCACGATCCATTGACCCTTGCAAAGGGCAAAATTATGCTTAGTGGATTGGACAGGAACCAATCAAAATTATAAAACAGTACATAACCAACACGAGCGCCGATCATTAAACCTAATACAGCCCAGGTGATAGAGTTGCTTAAAAATTCAGTAGTATAGTGTAGTTTTTCGCTTTTTATGCGATAATTTGCCATTAAGTAAGTGACTGTAAAAGCTACAATATACATCATGCCATACCATCTGATTGGGAAATTTCCGACCGTGAAAATTGTAGGATCCATTTTGCTTGGGAGATATTGCCACCAATGTATAAAATTTTCCATATTATTAACTCGATTTATCCAATTTTTATACGGTAAGTTTACCAACTGAAAGTATTAAAGTGTTAATTAGTTTATTGGAATAATCAAATGGATATAGAAGATTTTTGCAAAGAACAATTAATTGGTATGCTGGACGATTTTGCTAAAAATTGGTTAGCGCACGATGGATTGTGGTTCCAAGCAGTTGAACATGATTTTGGAATGGAAGCCGCAATAAAATGCGATACTGATGTCTGGCGAAAGTTCACCATTATTGAGGCCAAGCGTATTATGAAACGCCATAATATTCCTGAGAATAACGCTTTGGATGGACTTAAAAAAGCACTTGGTTTTCGGTTGTATAGCCGCTTAAATGCTCAGAGTTTCACTAACGAGACAGATAATTCCTTTGAATTTCAGATGAATAATTGTCGTGTTCAGTCTGCACGAAAACGACACGGATTACCGGACTTTCCATGTAAATCAGTCGGAATTGTGGAGTATGCGGAGTTTGCCAAGACAATCGATCCGCGTATTAAGACCACTTGTATTGCCTGTCCGCCGGACAATCATCCTGATAATTATTATTGTGCGTGGAAATTTTATATCTAAATAATCTTAATTAGATACTTAATAAGTAATTTACCATGTGCAAATTGTTATAGTTTGGGCGATTAGCTCAGTTGGTCAGAGCGCTGTCTTCACACGGCAGAGGTCGGCAGTTCGAGCCTGCCATCGCCCACCCTCAATAAACCCCGTTTCACGACGGGGTTTTGTGTTTGAAGGAAGTACATCGATTTATTCACCTATAATCAAATAAAGTCAAATAATACCTAATTGTGGATACAAAACTATTGAAAAAAGTCCCTCTCAACGAGGTTTATACCGTATAGCGCTGTCTATAGAGGGCAGAGCCGCTATTTTGAGAAATCTAAAATCGCCTCATCGAGGAGTCTATTAAATTCATCAGGAGCATCCCACATAATTACGTGACTTGTATTTTCTACAATATGTGCCTTAAAGGATGGTACATATTTTTGGAATGCCTCTACGTTGGATGGTGATAAATCAGAGTTAATGGCTATTAGAGGTGATTGAACATTTTGGAGTGCTTTAATGGTTTTATTATTCCTCCATCGAATCCCATTCTCCAAAGATTCTAACCAACCGATTGTCGAAAATTCCTCGTACATCGCTAATAGACGTTTATAATTAGTCTCTTGATTATTTTTAAAACCACTGAATTTCTCAGGAGAGGGATTGTTTAACTTTTCAACCAAATCATTATATTGTTTCTCAGCTAATTCTATGGGTATACTGTATTCAACATCTCTAAAAGCATCCACGAGAACTATTCCGCTAACTTTTTCGGGTATTTTCTTTTCAGCCTCAAAAACAACAAAGCCTCCCATTGAAAAACCGACCAATACAACATCTTTCAATCTTAGCTTATTGACAACAGCTACAACATCATCGCCATAAGCAGACATAGTCCATTTGTCACGGTTATTAGCAGATTTACCGTGTCCAGCAAGGTCTATGGCTATAACCTTATATTTTTCTGAGAAATGAGATATTTGGTCATCCCAGATTGTTTTGGAATTTGTCCAGCCTGGTATTAGAACAATAGCGGGTTTACCTTTGCCTTGAACATTATAACTTATTTCTACGCCATCTTGTGATATTACAGTACCATCGGGTATATTGGAACACTGAATTATAATAAAAAAAGAAAACGATTAACAAAAACATTGAAAACTGGTTCAATCGCATATTTGCCTCTTGATTTGTTTACCAAAATTTACATAGCCATACTCATATAAGTGGGTACAAACCATCAAAATTCGCCATTGTGGATACACTTTCTGTGGATACAAAACTACTTTTTGAAGTATCTCACTACGAAAGAATAGCTGTGTAGCGCTGTCGTACTAAGGCAGAGTTTAAGATATATTATATATGCGCTTATCACTAAATTTATTAATGATTATCGCCAAGTATAGATTATTTAACAGCATTGCTATCCTATGTTTTCTACCATTCCTTATTATTTCTTGCAATAAAACGATTACAAGTTCTGATGAAATTGAGTTTGGTAAATCCAGTTTGGAGATATTAATCCGTGATATAATTGACAAACCCGATGGAAAACTAACTATTGACGGTTTAGAATCTATTGAGAGAATATCAGCAGGATATATGGGTATATCTGATTTAATAGGTATCGAGTATTGCTCAAATATCACTTATTTAAATTTAGAGGGCAATGGCATCACTGATATTAGTCCATTAAATAATCTCACCAAACTTGACACATTAATTTTAAGTTGGAATAGAATTGATGATATTTCCCCATTAAAACAATTAGTTAATCTGAGATACTTAAATATTATGGGGAACGAGTATGATAGTTTTGAAGCATTAGAGAATCTTGTGAATTTAGAAGCACTTTATATAAATGAAGTAAATATTTCAGATATTAGTCCAATATCGAATCTAATTAAACTGAAAATTCTTGAATTAAGTAACTTAAAGAACGTAGGTAATATAGAACCGCTTTCATCTCTAACAAATCTTACCTATTTAAACTGCGCTTGGAGTGAAATCAGTGATATATCAGCAGTTGCAAATTTAACTAAACTGAAATACCTATCATTCCAATCAAATTTAATTAGCGACGTTCCATCTCTCAGCAGTCTTATTCAATTAACTGAATTAGTTTTATATCATAATCAAATTAATGATATAAGTGCACTTAATGTACCTTCATTAAAGTATTTATGTTTGGGCATTAACCAGTTTGAAAATCTAAATAATTTCCCACAAATTGATGGATTAGAGACTCTCCACATTGATAATAATAGTATAAACGACCTTACGGGTTTAACAAAATTTCCCAATATAAAATACTTATTAGCGGAAAATAATTATATTCAAGATATTAGCATCATTAGAAATCTGCAAAAGATAAGTGAGTTATATCTGGATGGTAATCTAATTGAAGATATTAGCCCCTTAGTAGATAATAGTAGTCTTGATGAAGGTGATTATGTTATCATTCGTGATAATCCACTAAGTGTGTTATCAACTACAACGTATATTCCTGCTCTCAGGGGTCGAGGGGTTAATGTGTGGTATTAATATTCTGATAAAAATATTCAAATATACCCACATTGTGGATACGCTTTCTGTGGATACAGAAGAATCAAAACTCTAAATTACCCTCGACATAACTGAAATGGTCGCTGTCTTCACACGGCAGAGGTCGGCAGTTCGAGCCTGCCATCGCCCACATCAAAATTTCTCGTCGATAAATGGGTTTTGTCGAAGGGGAATTACTATTTTAAGGTAGTAGATTATGGTGTTTTTCAAAGTGACAGTAATGGACAGAAATAGCCACAAATGGACATTAAATGACAAAATAATAGCACAGTTGTAGCACACTTTTTTTGCGCTCTGCCCTTTTTCGTTCTGTTCCGATATCTAGTGCTTTCGATGTTTCGAAATATTTTATATTCAACATTTAGAGATATCATAATACTATATCAATATAAAGTGCAACAATGTCTGACAACGTTCCGTGTATTGTGTCGTAGCATCCCGCAGGGTGCTATGCACTATACACCTTGTTGGCAGCAGTTTTTATTATCAATAGTATTTGTCAATTCCACCAAATCCTTTAATTAGCTTATTCTCTTTTGTCTTATCAATGAAGTTATTCAATCGTTTATCAAATTCATCAGGTCTTTTTCTTGCACTGTCAATGTATGCAATTCTGATTTGTTTGTAAGGCTCTGAAAAATTTTGATAATTCTCCCAAACCGTCTTATCTACTTTTAACTGAATAATTATATCTTCTGGATAAACAAATTCCTGTTGAATTATTTCTAAAACTTTATTCCTAATTGAGTCGTGAATCAAGTTGTTTTCAAAGAGCCATTTTAAACGTTCAATGTTTGGTTGTGAGAAGGAAGAGATCTTTCGTCTTTTACAAAATCTTTGAATAGTAGTCTCTTTGTTTAATGATTTAACGGTACTGTCAATCCATCCAAAACAGAGGGCTTCTTCAACCGCATCATTATACAAAATTCGTTTCTTGCCTGTATTCTTTAATGGATATTCCAACCAAATATCATCTTCGGTCTCAAAATTTGTTTCGAGCCACTTTCTCCATTCTTTTCTGTCAATAAAGTATTTAGTTGATATTTCGTTCATTTCTTTAATTGCTGCCAACATCCCTACATACGCATTGCGTGTGTAGGGTATATATGTTTATTTATTGTTCGCATATTAAGTAAATATACTGGTAATGTCTTCTTTTATAAAAAACGTTTTTGTTGGTTTGGTCATATCACAAGACACACTTTCTTAACCAAAGTTAGCAACAATTAGCTTTTAATCGAAACGCAAAGCCAACTAGGGTTGTTCAATCCTTTAATTTTTTATCAATAAAATCACATACACTATCAGCAAATCCAATTCCAGTTTCGCTATAAAAGTTAAATGGAAATGTAACCCCGAGTTCTTTTAAATGATTTACTTGATCGTCAAATTCTGCAAGTGCAGCGATAGTCCCATTAAAACCAATATCCATTAATCGTTCTACAGAAAACAAAACATTTTTATAATCATGAAAACAAAACATTACCAAATTCACTTGGTGTGGCTTTGTTTTATTTATTGTTTCCCAAAATTCTGAATCGGTTGCATCATCTTGAATTACTTTCTTACCTTGAGAAACGCAATTATTCACAACGTCTTCGTCGAAATCAATACCAAGTACTTTTTGACCATATTGAACTGTTAATTGTTCATAAACAGAATTACCTACGCGACCCATACCAAACACTAGAATTTGAGAATCTCCTATGTTAACTATTTTATCTATATCTAATCGTTTTAAACTCTCGAATCTACCTAACGCTCTTTTAAATTTGGGATAAATTTGATGTGCTTTTGATGTTAATGGTGATGATATGATGTAAGATAGAGATAAGATTATTGCCATAATAGTCATCCATTCTGAATCAATTATCCCAAAAGAGATGCCTGAAACAGTAATAATAAGACCAAATTCACTAAATGATGTTAATGTTGCTGTAGAATGGAAAGAGGTTCTTGATCTTAATCTAAATTTTGTGAATATCAAGAAATACAAAAGTGATTTAATAGGTAGTAGTAGTGTAATAATACCTGCTACAAGTAATATTGGTCTCGTTGGTAAACCTGATAGACCAATTGATAGAAAAAACCCAATTAAAAATATATCCTTAAAATTCATCAATATTTTCGCCATTTCATTGGCTTTATAATGTTTAGAGACTAACATTCCAAAAACTAATGCACCAAGATCACCTTTCAATCCGAGCAATTTGAATGATTCTGGTCCCAAAACAAAAGCCAAAAATAATCCGTATAGAACAAGTAGCTCACCATGACCTATCCAGTCGAATATTTTTAGTAAAATTGGACGAACAACAAAAAGTATTATAGGTAATGATAGTATCCAGAAACTTAAATTATTAGCATAAAGAATCGCCATTAGAATTACAGCTAGAATGTCTTGAACAATTAATACACCAATACTTATCCTACCATG
>JBHPEE010000057.1:0-12397 GCA_042577295.1 Fidelibacterota bacterium
TATGATTAATTCTTGCCTGTTATTGAAGAAATATTTTTACTAAGTAAATATTTGATCAGGTATTGGCTTATTTTGTAAAATATTTTCAATTTCTTCTGTTAAATCTGACGAAAATAATAGAGGATTTTTTAGGATACTTAAATTATCTTTTAATTGGTCAATATTCGAAGCACCAAGTATAACAGTACTTACATTTTGATTATTAGCACACCATGATAATGCTAAATGATGCAATGGAATACCAACCTTTTGCGCTAACTTTTTGAGAAGTTTTGTTTTCTCTATTTTCGTTTTCCCTTCTGGTGATTCAAACTGTTTTTTCAGCCACTCATAACTCTTCAGAGTTAATCTACTATTTTGAGGAATACCATTATTATATTTGCCGGTTAAAATACCACTCGCCAGTGGCGACCAAATAGTTGTCCCTAATCCTATCTTACCATAAAGAGACAAGTAGTCTTTTTCCACTTTTTCACGACAAAAGAGGTTATACTCTGGTTGCTCCATAGTTGGAGGCATTAGATGTAATTCTTTTGCAATTCCATAGGCATCCGTAATTTGTTGCGCGCTCCATTCAGAAGTTCCCCAGTACAAAACTTTCCCTTGTTGAATAAGCGAATTCATAGTTCTAACTGTTTCATCTATAGGAGTGTTTGGATCAGGTCTATGACAAAAATAAAGATCTAAATAATCGACCTGAAGCCGTTTTAATGCGGCATTGCACGCATCAACTATATGCTTACGACTTAATCCTCTTTGGGTTGGCTTTTCTCCGCCCCAGAATACCTTACTTGACACGCAATAAGAATCACGAGACCACGCTAACTCCTTTAATGCATTACCCATAATAACTTCAGATTCACCACCCATATACACTTCAGCGTTATCAAAGAAATTGATTCCACTGTCATACGCATATGACATCAATCTAACGGCTAAATTTTTATCTACTTGGTTAGCAAAGGTGACCCAAGACCCAAATGAGAACAAGCTCAGTTTTAACCCGGATTTGCCAAGTTGTCTATATTCCATATTTACTCCTAACTAAAGCTTTATTTATTATACTTTCAAAAGATTGTATTAATAACGATACTAATTTTAGCATCTTTTCATACTTTTTGTCGCTGAATAGAGATAATCTGCAGGCATAATCCCAATATAATAAAAACTATAATTTGTATTATTATCGAAGATGAAAACATTGCACTATTCATTAATTCCATTTTTATCAATAAGTATTTAAGACTAAAATAAATAACGAGACCAAAAATTTGAGAAACAATATATGCAAAAGTAATTGATTGGTAAACATGATTAAGAATTAAACTAAATATTATCCCATATATTGATAGTTCAACGCCCATTATCACACTTTTATATACCATAGGATGACCCGTCAAAAGCAAACTTGTGAAAGGCATCGCAAACGCTAATACAACAATAGATATGGCAGAGGGTTTTCTGAATAATATTGCGAGATATATTACCCAGTGCATAGGATTAAGTTTATAAAGAGGTAAACCAATGCTATGTGAACACCATGTAATGCCAACCACACTTACTGCAATCAACATCATTACCATATTTTCAATTACATAATGCAAAGTGCCAGAGTATCTGCTTGGCATTTTATCGCTTAAAACTGAACTATTAGAATTAATTCTCATGATCCTTTCAATTAAATTATCTATTAAATTGCTGAAAATCAACTAATTCAAGATTTAACTCATGGCATATATCACACTGTTTAACAGTTTTGTATCCCCAACCGGCTAACAACCAACGCACATTCAGCTTTACTTATATTATTCAATTCATTCATTATTTAATCCTTAATTATTTTTCAGGCGATATAGCATCTCACCCGCTTTTGCCACATATAGAATACTTTCATCTTCTCGATTCATATATTCTTCAACCTTTATGCTTGCAGGATCCTGATATCCCAAATTTATCTTACGGCAGGTTTCTTCCGGAATACCTGTGGCTAAAATGACATTGATCCGAGGTATCTCCACACCATCATCGAAGGTGCCAATCCCGCGTACATGAGTCGAATGTGCCATTACCCCACGCGGAATATCTCTGAAACGCTCAGCTTGCTTTGTAAAATAATCCCGCACGTGATATCCAATCTTTTCTATTATATCACCGTGCGTAATTGACACTTCAGTGATATGGGGAGCATATATTATTAGTTTGCCTCCATCGGCAACAACAGGTTCTAATTTATACATACATTTTCCACCCGTCCAGAGGTCTTCGTACATTTCCGGTGCACAGGAAAGTACAGTATGATATGGTTTTTCTTTATAGACGATATGGATTTGATCAGATAGATCTGCTGCTGCTTCCCAGGCTTCCTCAGGTGTTCCAATATACAATCCGACCAAGTCCTGTCCTTTAACCACCAGACTCATACACATACGTTTTATTGGTACAAAGGACGCTGCTCGATCAACAACCTTACGGACTGGAGTATATTTTGTACCGATTATCATTGGATTAGTAATAAGCGCTCCCAGCCAGTGAAACATATTAATGATTTCTTTGCCTGATATGCCGGGAAAAAGATATTTATTACCACCTGAAAAACCAACAACTTCGTGTGGAAATGTCGGACCGATTATTACAAGCTGATCATAATCAAATACCATTTTATTAATTGTTATATCTACTTTTTCTCGCATCAAATCACCGGAAATATCCGCAACCTCTTTTTCGGTTATTGTACCAATCTGTTTTAACTGGTCGGGAGTTTGCCATTGGTGGTTAAAGAAACGTGCTTGGGAATATTTAGTGCGGTGTTCATCTTTTGTTATACCTACTCTTTGGTAAATCGCATCTTGTGTCAAAACAGGGTGTGTACCCAAAGCAATGATAAAATCTAATAGCTCTACCTTTTCAGCCAATATTCTATAAACTACTCGGAACATAATATCAATAGGAGCCGTTCGGGTTAAATCCGGAATTATAAATAAAAAACGCTTATTAATCTGCTTAATATACTTGAATCCCTCTACGCAAATATCATAAATTTGATTTTCGTTAAGTATTTTGTCAGTTGATCCGGTTCCTATGGTCATTCTTGCTCCATATTAAACACTATATGTTGTTGCCGAAGTGTCACCCCCATGATCGGTCCAATTTGTTGTTTATCCATTTCTTGCTTTTTCTAAATTTATCAAAAATGATTCGTCAATTCTAAACACCGCTAAAAGCAGAAAATCCACCATCAATTGGTACTACAATTCCTGTTACAAACTTTGTTGCATCAGATACCAGCCAAACCGCCGTTCCGATCAAATCTTCAGGTTTTCCAAATCTACCCTGAGGAGTATGGTCAATAATCTGTTGACCCCGGTTAGTGAGTTGACCGGTTTTCTCATCCGTCAGCAGGAAGCGATTCTGCGTAGTAAGAAAAAATCCTGGCGCAATCGCGTTTACCCGAATATCGGCAGAGTATTCCTGAGCCATATGCACGGCCAGCCACTGAGTAAAATTTGACACAGCCGCTTTTGCTGCTGAATAAGCGGGGATGCGCGTAAGTGGCCGGAATGCGTTCATAGACGATATATTCAATATACAGCCTACCTTGTTCTTGGCCATATGTCGACCAAATATCTGTGACGGTATTATGGTTCCCGTGAGGTTTAAACCTGTAACAAATTCCAGGCTATCTTTAGTGATATCAAAGAAGTCCATATCAATTCCCGTAGTTGCTTTAGGATGATTACCGCCGGCACCATTTACTAAAATATCTACATTCCCCATTTCGGTCACGCAAAAATCCAGTGCTTCTTGAATACTCGGTCTATCTAGCACGTTAATCCCAGCTGCGCGGTGTTCAGGCCCCAGACTTTCCGCTACTTCCACTGCCCGATCTTCTGCCAAGTCAAGAATGGCAACTCTTGCTCCTGCTTCAGACAAACCTTTTGCTAGAGCAGCGCCTAACACACCGGCACCACCTGTAATGGCAATATTTTTACCATTTAAATCGAATAATTCTTGTTTCATTATACTCTTAACTCCTTAATTATCTGGGGTATTAAAATTTTATTCAGCGTTTCAAAAATTGGAAGCCCTTTTTCCTAAGTTCAATAAATTCGTTCATTGTATGTGTATCGCTGTTAACATACAAATAATTGGCATGATCTAACAATATTTTTAAATTTCCCAAATCAGTTTTGTCATATACTAAGTTGGCACAGTTCAATTCCAACACAATTTCATTACTATTGGCTGCTTTAACAATCTCAATAATATCATTTCCGCCTAGGAAATGGGTAAATTGCTTAGTACACAAGTGCCCTAAAACATTTATACTCTTCCCGAATCTTTCGATTGCATTCAGATAAGCAAGTTTAATTTGTTTTAAATCGCCGGTATATACTTTCCGGTGTGCCGATAAAAGGATAAACTCTGGTGTTATTCCTTGAATATGATCACAAATATCTCCGTTTTCATTTAATATATCAGCTTCGACACCAAATGTGATATTGACATCATTATGAATATTTGTCCATCGACCCGAATCGATAATATCATAGTGGGTTTTTCTTGTCATTCCATAAGCATCTAACAATGCCTGACTATGATCAGTGAAAGCAATTTTTTCATACTCCAATTTGCCGGCCGCGACAACTATTTCGTCAATGGAATTAAATCCATCGGAAAAAGTCGAAGAATGAATATGAAAATCGCCAACGTTATCGGGATTAATTATTTCCATTGCTACCGGTAGGTTTAAGTTTCGGTTTCCGACAACAAAAGACGGATATGTTTACCAAGATGCTTATGGAGTACTTCTAGGTATAACTGATCATTTTTGATTAGATTTTCAATAATGAGTTCCTTAAAAAGCGCACCCTTAAATGCTCTGCCACCAACCAGTACTGAACCGAAAGTCACATGCAGTATCTGTCTTCCGTCTTCATTGGTTAGATACCAGTTCTCAAGTTTTTTGTCTTCAATTCTCTCGGGGACCTGATTCAGTACAGCTGAAACATGATAAGATTGTTTATCAGTTTCAAACATACCACGACAGTATTCGACAATTTCACGGAATAGGGATTTATCGGTACGACAGATTACGCGCAATGCTTCAAGATAACTCGTTCCTGCAGTCTTGACATGCAATAATTCACCGCTTAATCGCCCGATAATTGGATAAATGCTGAATTTATCAGAACCGCTATGAATACTAAGTTTATAGGGACCACAAAATTTTGCTATAGCTACATGCTCGCTGTATTGTTTTTCAAATTCTGGAATATCGCCTTTATAATCAATCCCTTTTTCAAAGTCACCAATAAATCGAGGAGCTAAACTTACAATACCCACTCCCATTCGCTTCAATTCCAGTCCAATGAACAAATGTTCCAACGGAGTTGTTGGAGTTTCCGTTTCATCTACCGATATTTCAACTTCAAATGGTCGGTTATTACAGGCTTCTTGTATCCATTCATTCATAGATCTGCTATGATTTAGAGCCACTCCATATTTGATAATTGCTTTCAATAAATCCGATTTATCATCGAACACAAGCTTATAATCCTCAGTAATCTCAATTGTTTTCTCGATATAGCGGTCCAATAAATCAGATTCTGCTAATTTCTCATCATCAACTAATTGTTGATAAGTATCCAATAGCACATCCATCGGCATCAAATCTACCGAGTTATTTACATAGTCCGAAGGATCGATTGTAAAAAATGTGTATCCCGCTTCAGCCATCCTGAATACATCGTCGCGGGTCTGTAAATGATCAGCATCTGCACCCCAAGGTTGGTTCCAATTGGTTCGTTCAACCGCATTGATAGCTGCATTCATAACATCAGCAGGTTGTCGCTTAGTTCTATTTAATTCCCTTATGGACTGCTGTGCAAATATGCCTAAATATGGTGTCCCTGCAATTGCATCCATGTGCCCAGGAGTAGCCAATCCAAGGCGATCTCCAAATCCAAAAGAACGTTTTAATCCTAATACTGATGGTTTCAAATGATTATTCATTTATTACTTTCCAGATGTCTTCCTAATTAGAGATTTTGTATCCATATCAAGTATAAGTGCTTTATCAATAGCATATGGTCCTCCAAAACCATCATTGCGATAAATATCTATGAAAACATTATTTCCAGTTAACTGAAATTTCATAAAGGAACTTTTCGATAAGTCCCAATTCTGCCAATATGTTTGAAAATAGTCGTTTTTTTTATCTCCCAGTTGTTCTGCTTTAAAATAAAATTCTTTCATTATATCAAATCCTATGGAATCATCAAGAATTTTATAAGAGATTCCATCAGTGAGATCCATATAATACATCACTTTTTTTACTTGATAAGCATTTTTTTTATAATACTGCACAAAAGCAGAATCAATTGGTAATCCTAATTGTTGATTATTTAGGTCAATTTTATTAATACTCGCAAAAACACCTTCAGGAAATACATCCTCTGTGCCACGTGCATGACCACAATCAAACTGCCATAAGCCATTAATATTGGAATAAGAAGTGTTATGAGTATGCCCACAAAGATATGCAACTACATTGTAATCCATTAATATCTTGTAAAACTTATATGCTTTGCGTGGATATTTATCTAAAGAGTCCCCAACATGGCGAATTCGTCCGTTTGATAGATCCGGAATTGCAATCAATGGTTCATGACCAATCACAAAAATATAAGGTTTAGTATTGTTCTTTAAATCATTCTCTAACCATTCTAGAGTTTCCGGTACTAAATCACCATCAGTACCCATGTCTGATTTTCCATCAAAATACTGATTCAATACTACAAAGTGACTATTGCCATAATCATACGAGTACATAGTTTCTAGACTACCAATAGGTCCACTATTAACAATATTAGGTAACGAGTTTCCACCTGCATTTATTTCGCGTAATGTTCTCATATAGGATGGGTCCTCTATATCATGATTACCAATAACAGGATACCACGGATAGTCTTCACCTAATATTTTATAAATAAGATCAGCTGATGCTGATACGGGCTCTATATCACCAGGACTGAGCATAAATGCTCCTTTTCCAACTTCTTTAATTGCTTCCAATGCACCTTGAAAATATTCAGAGGAATGATAACGTTCCGTAGCAAAATAACGCCAATCCGCTGCTAAAATAAATGTGAGGTCGCCATCTTCTTTTGAAGTATCCGATGAGGAGCATGATATTAAACAGATAACGGTACAAATAATAAATACAATTTTTAAAATCAATTTCATTATATTATTTCCTATATTATTTCAGATCTAAATTACATAATTCGTATTATTCTTTATCCAAAAATGGATAACGTTCAAATTCAAAATCTTTAATTGTGTTACCAGATATTGTTACTTGAAGGGGATCAGCAATTCCACCTTTATCAACTTGTACACGAACCATATTTGGTGCCAGCCATCCATCATCATGAAGCCAATGATGACCATCTCCATGGATAAAAACCACTGGTTTTTTAAAATTCACAACCGATGGTACAAAATAGTCCATAAATAATTTATGCTTATCATCGGGATTTGCCTGTGCAAGGATTACTGCAGCAGAAATTCCCTTTTTTTGAAATTGTTGATCTATCCAATCAATAGCATTTTGTTGCATTTGATCCCACTCTTCTCGATCATGTATTCTTCCTCCTACCAAATTAAGTGCGATGAATAGAACATCATTTTTAATGAAGGATATATTAACCGAGTAATCTTTCTGCCGCTGAACTACAAATGGTACATTCCAATTTTGGTCAAAAACACTAAAATATTTATTCCAGTAATCCCAAGCCTGACTGGGATTTCCACAATCATTCCATTCATTATCACCAGGTACTATAAAAACAGGTACTCTAAATTTCTTTAGATACCCAGCAACCAAACTATAATTATCTTCATCACAAACAGACGTGCCTGATTTTATATCGCCAACATGAATAACAAATTGTGCAGAACTATGCTGATTGTGTTTACGAATCTGTTCGAGTAAAATGGTTTTTTCTTCATCACTACGTGGTACATCACCCATTACACTAAATATTAATGAATTTTTTTGAGTTTTTACTAATGCTGACTTACTGCTACAATTAAATATCACAAATGAAAACAAGCCTATTACAATAACTGGAATGATTTTATTCAACCAATATCTAGTATTCCACTGCCAAGATAAGCCGTACATATTCCAATTTTTGTTCATATCTATTTCTGCTGATATTTTCTTTTAATTAGGGATTCCACATCGGTTTTTGTTTTTTTAATTGGACCTTCCGCTTCCATCTTTAGGCTTGTTAGTGCAGCTGACCAAATAATCGCTTCAGCAGGAGGAGCTGATAAACGCTTTGCTGCATAAGATGCAATACATGTATCACCTCGGCCACTGCGCCCAATTAATGGTTCGGGGTAAAATGTTGCTTCATAAAATTTACCTTCCGCATAAACAACTATACCATCTCGATGTGTCAAAACTATTTCTTTGGGACCCCAGCTCGTCAAAATTTTTGCTGCTCGATGCAAATCGCTTTCACTTGTTAATGATTCTGCTTCTACTATATCAGCCTTAAGTATGTCAATCAAAGCAAGTACCTTCTTTTTTTCTGGCCAATCGGCATTCATCAGTACGTTATTTTTACCAACAATGCGAATGAATCCCTGTGCGTCGGCTACGGTTAATCCATCTCTTTTGGACAAATACTCAACAATTTCAAATGGTACCTCATGCCGAATGGAAGCATTGATCAGATAAGCCTTGGCTTCCAAACCATCAAATTGATCGATTGTATAAGTACCTGCCGAAACAGGACATGTCAATACCCGTTCATCAACATTATCAGTAGGATATTCCAGCTGCATGTGAGTTGAAGATTTGGTAAAGGTTGGATACACATCTACACCGGCATTTTGAAGGGATTTGATTACCCGGTCGTCGTCTTTTGCCAAGCGTGTAACAGCTGCGACTTTAAGTCCGGAGCAGGCCGCAGCATGTGCACCGTAATTGAAACCACCACCATCAACGAAGCGTGTACCCATTGCGGATATAATTGTATCCTTCGTATAATTTCCAAAAATTACTATATCATAACTTTTCATTTTTCCATATTCCTTGTTTACACAATTCAACAGAGTGCTAATCTCTAACCTTCGCACGCCATAATGTAGCTGCTAGGATCATTGAAACTACAGATGAACCGATCCAATAAATTATTACCGGATTGAAATTGTAAGTCAATACACCATCTATTGCAATTGAATTTGTGTCGATTAGAAAACCACTTATTTGATCTTGCAAGCCAGCACCTATATAACTAAATACGCCTATAAAACCCATTGCGGCACCAGCCGCTTTTTTGGGTGAAATATCAATAGCAAATAAACCACCTAAAACTGCTAGTAAACCACTAAGTGTAAATCCATAGATAAAAAAAGCTCCTGTTAATAATGCAACACTTCCTGGAGGACTAAAAAAGATTACGAACAATGCTAAAATTTCAATTACACCAAAGATCAGAGTAACCGGAGGTCTGCGGGCAGAAAAGAATTTGTCTGAAATATATCCAAAAGCAACACATCCAATGATACCGGCAAAAGTATTTAGACTGAGAATGGCACCGCTTTCGATCAGCGAATATCCTTTTACTTCCTGTAGATATAAAATTCCCCAACTGTTAATGGCATACCTAGTCATGTACATAGTAGCAGAGGCTATTCCTAATATCCAAAGAGCTGGCATTTTTAGTATTTGAAACTGAGCACTCTTGGTTTTCAAGTATTTACTATCAGCTGCTCCGTGGTCGTTTTTCCAGTCTGCAATGGAGGGCAATCCAAGTGTCTGAGGACGATCCTTTAATACTAAGTATATACCGAATGCCACAAATATGCCGAAGAGCCCCGGTCCAAAAAATCCCGCCTGCCAGCCCCAAAAAGCAACAATTGTGGATGATACTAGAAAGGTGAGTCCTTCTCCTATGGCATGTGCAGTACTCCATATTCCATATATAAGACCACGTTCTTTATTACTAAACCAGTTGGAAAGAGATACTGCCCCTGTGGGAGCGCCGAAGCCCTGAAACCACCCATTAAGTCCCCATATAACAACCCACACAATTAGTACTGCGGACCACCCCATGGCAATATTTAACAGAGCAGAGATTAGTACACCGAAAGCAAAAAATCGTTTCACATTAGCATGATCTGCCAAAAAACCATTTGTTAGCTTTCCCAGAGCATAAGCATATAAAAGCGCAGATCCGATATTTCCAAGATCCATTGCTGTAAATATTCCGCTATCGATCAATGGTTTTTTTACAACATTCAGGGCCAATCTTAATGGATAGGCAAGACCATACCCAACGGTAATTGCCAACATCACGTGTAACCGATACTTTTTGTATAGCTTGTCAATAGTTTTCTTATCTTGAATTTCTGGTATATCTTTTCCTGTGGCAAAAAACCGGAAGGGATTAAACATATGTACCTCGTATTAATTGATTAACAGTTGCGTTATTCATCAAAATATTCTTTTCTTATTTCAGCAATTTTAATCGGACGATTTTCATCTAATGATTTTTTGGCAGCCAATCCGATTAGAATTGACACTAGTCCTGCTTCACCATCGGCAGTTATTTTACCATTTCCTGAAATTGCTTCAAAAAATTCATTCACTTCCAACCGGAATGAATCTTGGTAGCGTTCCAAGAAGAAATCTAGCGGTCGTTCAGAAAGTGTGCCTTCAGCTGTCATCCTTATTGTGCGGGTGGCGGTATTATTGTCGGCGGTGATGCTGCCCTTCGAACCGAATAATTCAATCCTTTGATCGTAGCCGTAGACAGCTTCGCGACTGTTGTCGATTACAGCCAGTGCTCCATTTTCCAATGTCAACGTTGTGATAGCTGTATCCACATCACCCGCCTCACCAATTGCTGGATCAATCAAAACTGCGCCGACTGAATATACATCCACTACCTCACTATCGGATAGATAACGAACCATATCAAAATCGTGAATTGTCATATCAAGGAAAATTCCACCAGAATTTTTTACATATTCTGCGGGTGGCGGTGATGGATCGCGGGCTATGATTTTAACCATATATAAATCACCAATCTGACCAGCTTCGTACACAACCTTCAAATGTCGGAAATTGGGATCAAAACGACGGTTAAAACCGATTTGTAATTTAACACCTGCTAACTCAACCGCCTCCAAAGCTTCCTGAATACGCAATGGATCTAAAGCTATCGGTTTCTCACAGAAAATGTGTTTGCCGCCACGAGCAGCCTGAATAATCTGCTCGGCATGCAGCGTTGATGGTGACAGAATAAACACCGCATCGATTGTTGGATCGCTGAAAATCGCTTCAGCATCCGGCACCACTTTGAGATCTCGGTCGTGTGCCCAATCGGAATCCAAAAACGGATCCGTAATCGCTGCTATATTTACTCCAGAAATATGTATAAGATTGTCGCAGTGGAGTTTACCGATTCGGCCAACTCCGATAATTCCTACATTGATTGATTTCATTTATTTAAACTCACCGGTTGATTTAATTTTAATGATTGTTGAGCGGCTACGGCAATAAGTACAGCTTCTAAAGCATCATGACCATCAACAGTTGGTCTTCCATCGGTTTCCAAACAATTGATAAATCCATTTAATTCTGCAATATAGGCTTCTTTATACCGCTCGATAAAGGAATAAAACGGTTGATCCATAAATACACCATCTTTACAACTTAGCGTAACAGAAGTTGGTCTGCGGTTTTGAGCTGAGATACTTCCTTTCGAACCGAAGACCTCTAACTGTTGATCATAACCGTAGTTAGTTTCCCGACAAACGTTAATTATGCCAATCGCTCCGCCGGACAGCTTAAGTGTCAATAATGCTGTATCGATATCGCCCAACTCTCCAATTTTTGGATCAACTAAATTGGCTCCACGAACATAGATTTCTTCAACTTCTCTGCCGGTTAAAAATCTAATCATATCAAAGTCATGAACGCAAAAATCCATAAAAAGTCCCCCCGAACCAGGAATGAATTTTAAATTTGGTCTTTTTGGGTCACGGCTGGTCATGTTAATAATATGAGGTTTTCCTATAGTAGCTGATTCAACAGCCTTTCTAACCTTTAAATAATCG
Organism: Fidelibacterota bacterium; assembly: GCA_042577295.1. GTDB lineage: Bacteria > Fidelibacterota > Marinisomatia > Marinisomatales > JAHJCW01 > JAHJCW01. The sequence goes on from JBHPEE010000057.1 coordinate 12,142, forward strand.
GGGTCAAAACGTCGATTAAAACCAACTTGCAGAATAACTCCTGCGTTTTCAACAGCTTTGTTAGTTTGACGAATCAAATCAGGTTCAAAAGCAATCGGTTTCTCGCAGAATATATTTTTCCCTGCTTCAGCCATTGCCTTAATCATTTCTACATGCGTATTGGACGGAGTAGCAATGACCACCGCATTTATTTCTTGATCCTCAGTTATCGCACTGATATCCTGTGACCTAACTGGAATTCCGAACTTTTCAGCCC
>JBHPEE010000058.1:0-12327 GCA_042577295.1 Fidelibacterota bacterium
AAATAAAGTGCCACTTATTTTATTATCTATCTTACAATTTCCGGCACAACTAATGGTACTTATAGTCATAGCAAGTATTAAAAAAATCAATAACGTTGAGCTGATTTATTCTCAAATAAAAGAATTTGATAAAATAACAACAGCGGTAGTTAAATCATATAAATTAACAGAAATTGATAAGGAATAAAGGATTAATATGAAACGTACAGTTTTAGTTACTTTAATAATATTAATTATCTCAAAGCTCGGACTTTCCCAAGAAATACGATGTCAAGAGTACCAACGTTGAGATGATGGGCTTTCACTATAGAAATTCGGCCTGTGGAAATATATTATTTGAAAATGAAAACAAGGCGATTAAAGAATATATATCTTCCCACCCTGAGTATAATAAATTAAGTAGAAGATTGCAAAAACCTCAATCTTATAGCTTAGGTGATACGAAAAATTGGTGGGTGCAAAGCGAATCGGAACTTAGTGGCAACACATTTTCAGAATTGCCATCTACGTGCATGGCTGTCGGCAAAAATTGTTACATCTTTGTTTCTGATGAAAGCTGGACAGGTGGTAAAGTTACACAGGCACAGGTAGATGATTTAGTCAATTCATTTGACAATACAACACCAAACTATGCAGATAAGGGAATATATGAAGTTAATGTAATGACCTATGGAGAACCTCCGAATTTTGACGGCGACGATAAAATAGTAATCTTTCTATACGACATAGAGGATGATTTTGCCACAACTGGCGCGGCAACACTTGGTTATTTCTGGGAAAAAGATCAATTCGAAGATGGTGACCCTGCATTAGGTACAGGTGATGATGCATTAAGGAGTAATGCAGCGGAGATCTTTTATGTAGACACTTACCCACAATTAGATGAAACTCTTTTCGGAATACACTATGCCAAATCTACTCTTGCTCACGAATTTCAGCATATGATCCATTATGAACATGATGCAGACGAAATGATATTTGTAAATGAAGGACTATCTGAGATATCCGAATATATATGCGGATATGGCTTTAGGAGTAATAATATGTATACCCAAAATACCAATAGATACCTCTTAGGTTGGGATGTTGAAGATACTTTACCTGATTATTCCCGTGCAGCTTTTTGGACGTTGTACTTATACGAACAATTTCCAAATTCAAATATACTCAAGGATCTTGTCAATGAAAATAATGGTGATTGGTCTAGGTTAGACAATACCATCAGAATGACTGGACAAGCTAGAGGTTTAATAACTCTATTTACAGAATGGTTAGTTGCGAATTATACAAATGGATTATCAAATGATTCAAGATATCAATATTCCTATTCTCCATTGTCAAAGCCAGTTCCGGTTGCAACACATTTTGGAAATAGTGGACAAGGTAGTGGGACATTAGAACCATTTGGCGCAGAATACATAACCTTTAGCGGTGGTGACGATTTATCTATTACATTTACCGGCCAAACAATATTTAAGGTAAAAGCTTTAAAGATTGGCAGTCTTGAAGTTGAGACAGTAACCCCGGGAACAGAATATACACCTACAGGATATGGCACTACTTATCCTGAAGTTACCTTTTTAGTATATAATGAATCAGCCGGTGCTACTCAAAATTATTCCTATATCGCCACTGGTGCTGATGTTTCGGGAACAATAGAATTAGCTTATGATGATGGTGTACCTGATAGGCCGTTAAATCTAACAGAAAGTGATACCAGTACCGTTCAATTTAATGGTATTCCCGGTGCAAAACTTGATAGCATTAAAGCTGGTTTTCTTAATGCCGGTGATATTACTTGGGGTGTTCACAAATTTACCGGCGGATATAGAACAACTACCGGACCATTTGGTGATGTGCTAGTTCCTTCCCAAAATTTAAATGTTCCCACTGGTTCTAGTAGTCTTGATCCATTTGATAATTGGATAAATATCGATATATCAGATCAAAACATTGATGCTTCAGAAAATTTTATTATTTACTTTGTAGAAGGCAGCGATAATCAGGTACCAGGATTAATGGCTTCGGTTGAAGAAGATGATGGGTTAAGACAATATACTTTTTTACAAGTACCTGATCCAGATGATTTATCAGTACCACCTAATTGGTATTATTTAACTGATATTGATAATAATATTTGGAAATATCTAATCCGCGCTTATTTAAGCATTGGTGGTGGTACTGTCGCAATAGATCAAAACGGAATTGTTACAATTTCATCAGAATTTAGATTGGAACAAAACTATCCAAATCCTTTTAATCCGAGCACTACTTTTAATTTTGTTACACCTGAAGACGGCATTGTGAACTTCACAGTCCACGATCTGCTCGGTCGTGTGGTTTATTCCGAAAAAAGGAATCTATTAGCTGGTAATTATTCCTTTACTTGGGATGGACAGAATCAATTAAATCAACAGGTTGTGAGCGGTGTTTACTTCTTAAGGATGGAAACTGAAGGATTTAATCAAACTCGTAAGATGTTAATGATGAAATAGTATTTATCTCATAAATAAAAAAGCCTTCGCATTTACGAGGGCTTTTTTATTTCCAAACCTATTTTCGTGTGGACAATATCTTATCTATAATACCGTATTTTTTTGCATCTTCAGAACTCATAAAAAAGTTACGATCTGTATCTGTTTCAATTTGCTTTAATGTCTTATTGGTATTATCCGTTAATATTTTATTAAGGGTTTGTTTTAAATACAGTATTTCATCTGCTTGAATTTTAATATCACTTGCCTGACCTTCGATACCACCTAGCGGTTGATGAATCATGATGCGTGCATTCGGTAAAGCTGAACGCTTGCCTTTTTTCCCTCCGGCTAGCAAAAATGCGCCCATACTTGAAGCTTGCCCAATACAAATTGTAGCAACATCAGGTTTTATGTACTGGATAGTATCATAGATTGCTAGACCAGCCGAGATATAACCACCGGGAGAGTTAATGTATAAGTAAATATCTTTTTCGGAATCTTCCGCATCCAAGAATAATAATTGAGCTACAACTAAAGATGCAACATGATCATCAATTGGTGTGCCTAAAAATATTATCCGATCTCTAAGCAACCGTGAATATATATCAAAAGCGCGTTCATGCCGTCCGTCTTGTTCAACGACCATCGGAATCAATTGCGATATTGTATTACTCATATTTTTCTCCTACACTTTTTCCTTACGCAGGTCTTTTGTGTACACTTTTACTTCTTTAACCTTTGTAAAATTAACTAGATAATCAATTATCTTTTTCTCTATTAAATCATCTTCAATTCGAGTTTTATTGCTTGGCTTTTTATAGTATTTTTCTATTTCCTTCGCCTGTTTGGGCGATTCTTCTATCAAGCGCTCAATTTCTGCTTTTACCTCATCAGCCGAGATTTTAAGATCCTGATCTTTTATTATAGCTTTACGAATCGAATACCACTTTAAATTACGTTCAGATAGCGGACGGTAAGTTTCGCGAACTTTATCTTCTTCGAGTTTAGCGCCTTGACTGCTTGCTTTAACATCTTCCATAATGTGATTAAGATAAGAATCTACCATTGCCGGAGAGAATTCCGGATTTATCATATCGATGAGGGCATCGGATATATTTCTGTCAAACTGTTCATTGGCACGTTGCAGATAATTTTTTTCTATTTGCTCCTTAATGCCATTTTTCCAACTTTCTACATCTTTCGCATCAGGATCCATCTGTTTAACAAAATCCATATTGACTTCAGGTAATACTTGTTCTTCTACATTAATAACACTTATTTCATATGGCGCTTCTTTTTGTTCTTCACCTTCAGGAATCATTACTTGTGCTTTTCCATCGGCTTTTATGCCTATGAGTTTCTTTTGATTATCACCTGTGAAAATACCATCACCAATCTTGATGTAACGCTTTTCTAACTTTTCACCGATTATCGGAACACCGGATTCATCAATCTTTTGTAAATCAGCTAAAATGAAATCACCTTCTTTGGCACCATCTTCAATAGTCTTCATTTCGGCGCGCGAACGACGCATATCATCAATTGTAAGGTTAACATCTTCTTTATCAGTGATATATACAACTTTCTCTACTTTAATGCTCTTCTTTTTAAACTCGGGTAGCTTCGCTTCAACCTCAATCTCAAATACTGCTATAAAATTAAAATGTTCATTATTGTGGAAATGTACATCTTTTATCTCAGCTTGATTAACCGGTATTACACCTTTTTCTCTCAATGCCTTTAAATAATATTTTTGTACATTATCTTCAACAAATTGAGATTCTATTAGTGGTAAGAATTGTTTCATTAATACCGGTTTTGGAACTTTACCCGGCCGAAATCCGGGCATTTTTATTTTTTTGCTAAATTTTCCGACAAATTCATTAAAATCATCCGATAATTCACTCCACTCTAAACCCACTGTCATTTCCTGAGTATATGAATTGATTTCCTTTAAATTAATATCCATTGTTTTTCCTAAGTTATTAAAATAGCCCTGCCATCAAAAATAGCAGGGCTATTTTTTAAAATTATAATTGTTTATTGTTTTAATCGGTAAACAGCACCTTCCATAGTTTTTAAAAATTTTTCTAATTGAGTTTTTGTGTGGAATAACTCATCTATATTTTCAAAAATATCTGAAGGATACATTTCCTCATCATAATCCCTAAGTATATTGGATTCTAGCTTCAATACAATATCGCGTATTACTTGTTTCGGAATTTTTTTACTTCTTAAAAAATTAATAAGCAGGTTTAGTTTACCATCAGTAGTAAGATGAAATAATGGAATTAAGCCTGTATCGGATTCACATCTAAACGTAAGGGTACCCTTGTCACTACCGCGCCCCCAAGTTATATTATCAGCATATTTCTCAGCGAATTCAATTAATTCTATGCCAACCTTGGCAACTTCTCTAGAGCAATTTTTTCGTAAATCATCCGTAAATGTTTTTTTGTTCCATGTTACCATTAATATTTTACCTCAATATAAATAAAATGTTAGAAAAATATAATTTTCAGGGACTGAATTTACGGATATTGTAGAAGAAATAAAGCATCTGTTTTTGCAGATGCTTTATTTCATTATTTAAATGCTATTTATACTAGAAACTAATCGAATTTAGACTAAACGAAAATTCAAATCTCATTCTTTCCTTCACCCAATCAAAACCTGATAACGCTGATTGTTCATCCCAACTTTGATATATCGGTATATATATTTTAAAAACATTTAAATCCAATGTGAGACCAGCGTCAATATAGTTGTCCTGCAAATCTGTTCCACCGGCAAAATCAGCAAAAAATTCGATCGGTATATCAGTAAAGGTCTCGGTAAAATTTACACCCCAGCTTGTTTCATTTGAATAAATCGTATGATAATCATTTTGTACAATTCCGCGTAAACCTGGTCCATCTTGGATGTACTGCGTTTCATATATTAGCGGATAAGTATTATCATAAATATTCTGGCGATTAAAAATAAAATTGGAATTAAAATTGGGGTCAACCCCACCACTTAAATAATTTCGATACTGCCGCGGAATAAATTTGTCATTCAGGAAACTCCCAACCCAGCCTCGCAAATTCGTACTACTGATTTTTGAGGTTCTCCATTTGAGATCCCCGACAAGATGAACTTTAGAAAATTCATTTTTACAGAAAGATGTTGTGAAACCTGCCTCAATAGAATATTTGAAGAGTCCTGACAGTTTTTGACTATATTTTGCATTTATATCCCCAATCATATATTTACCGGTAGAATAATATTTTGAAGTGACCGCTTCTTGCTTAATATCATGAGTATAAATATTGGCCTTAAATTCCATCGTAGGTGTAGCAACAATAGGTTTGCGCATTATTCCTTTTAAAGAAAATTTTCCGCCACTCCGACCATAATAATCACTGTAACCTGCAGATAGGGTTATTGATCTAAATCCAAACGATTGATAGAATTTCTTCTGAATACGTGCACTTCCAATTATCCTATTATTTTTTAAATCCCACATAGGTTTAACAGAAACACCATAGTTATAAGTTGGGATAAATCCACTATAAAACAATACTCCCGGACTCCAACCATTGTATTCATTAAAACTAGTCAACCAAGGAACCCAATAGATATCGCGTTTACTATAATCTGGCTCGTCGAACACAAAATCTAATCCGATAGGATATTTAGTATTGTTATTATTTTTGTTTAAGTCGGGCAGTAAATTACTTGGGTCAACTGTTCCTTTTACTGCACCTTCCGGAATGTCAAAAGTACGTGTTCCCGTGAATCCAATGACCCATTCAGAGGATACTTGATCACCTTTAGAATTATAATAGGCAATTTCAACTGGAGCTTTTAGTTCACCTTTATTTTTCAGAATGAAGGAATTACCTTTCTTCTTAAGACAGTAATCAACAATTTTTGTATCATTTAAAATTCCATCAAAGTACCAAGATAAATCAGCATCAGTATTGCTTTCAAATGCTTGCCTTATATCTATTGGTTGCGGATGTTTATACTTCCACTTGTCGAACAATTCATGCATAATTTTATCCATTAACTCTTCGCCAAGATAATGTTGTAAATAATATGTATAAATTGCAACTTTTCCGTATACTAATGAGCCATAATTACCAGGGTCTATTTCAGCTGAAGTAATATCAATCGGTTGTTCATCACCGCTAGCAGCGCGAAGATTGTATCCCAAATATCCATTAAACCAAGCTAGTGTAATTTTATTGGCAATCTTTAGTTTATTCTGTATAAAATCAGATATGATAACCGTTTCTCCCCTATCTCCATATTTTTTTTGCCAATATTTAAGACTTGCATAAGTATTTAATCCTTCATCTTGCCAAGCATGGTCGCGCTCATCAAAACCAATAATGCCATATAACCAATTATGCCCAACCTCATGCATAATTACAATCTCCAAAATATCCTTAGAAGGCATTTTAGATATCACAGTTATATTGGGGTATTCCATTCCACCACCCGCCGACATATCACCATCAACTGCAGTAACGTGATTATAGGGATACTCTAGGTAAAATTTGCTATACCAATAAGTTGCATCGTTGATGTATTCAATTGAATTTTCCCACAATTCTGCATTCTTTGGTAGATACATGCTCCATAAGGTTATATCCCTTCCTGACTCCTCAAACTTTAAATTACCTTTTCTTACAATCCATTTGGGATCCGCAAACCATGCAAAATCATGTACATTTTCCTGATGAAAATGAACTGTTTTGAACTCTTTATTTGATTCCCTATCCTTTTTTACTAAGTCTTTAAGTGCTTTTTTAAATTCCTTTTTGTCTAAATTGTGAAGTTTATCGCCGGCCTTTGCTAATGAATCAAGCCAGGCGTATTCCATTTCTCCATCAATCAAATCCCCGGTTGCCATAATTCTATAATTTTTAGGGAGGGTAATTTTCACATCAAATGTACCAAATTCACTATAGAATTCTCCCATGTTAAGATAAGGCATCGGATGCCATCCATCATTATCATAAACTGCCGGTTTAGGATACCATTGAGTTATTTCATAATGCTTTCCTGTATGTCCAAGTCGAGAAAACACAAGTGGAATCTTCACAAAAAAGGGAGTCTCAATTAGCACACTTTCACCGGGGGAAAGTTTTTTAGGCAAGTAAATCTTAGCAACATCGATCCAATCAGGGTGGTATTCTAATTCAACACTTTCGCCATCAACTTTAAAAGATAACTCATCAATAAATCCTCGATCATCTTCATCAGAAAAGTGAAATTTTGTTGAACCTTGCTCGAATTTCTGTTTGGCAAAAGCAGTTTCATCGTTTTTATAGGCATTGGGCCATAAATGAAACCAAATAAATTCCAGTGTGTTAGGTGAATTATTTGTGTATGTCAGTTTTTCATATGCTTTTAATGTATGCAAAGAATCATCTAACGAAACATCAATATCATATGCAACATGTTGTTGAAAATATGGTTTTTGTCCAAATAAAAAAGATAACATTATTGATAAGAGTAACATTTTTTTCATTTCGAAACCTTTGAGTGTTAGTAATAATAATTAATTTTAGACTATTTAATTTGGAAATAGTTGTCCAATTTATATATAATAAGAAAGCCCCGTAAATACAGGGCTTTCTTATTATATATAAAACAGTATTAGTAATTTATATCTATTATTTCAAAATATGCTTGTGTATGGTCACATGCCGGACAATTTTTTGGTGCCCCTTTGCCCTCATGCAAATAACCACAATTTCTACATTTCCAAATAAATGTGTCATTCCTTTTAAACACAATACCATTAATAATATTATTCGCAAGTTTTCTATAGCGTTCCTCGTGTGCCTTTTCTACTTTGGCAATCATTCTAAATTTGTTCGCTATATCCTTGAATCCTTCTTCTTCAGCAATATTTGCAAAAGTCGGATACAGATCTGTCCATTCTTCGTTTTCACCCTCTGCAGCGGCATGTAAATTTTCTAATGTTGTTCCAATTTTTCCAGCTGGATAGGTTGCCGTGATCTCAACCATTCTACCTTCTAAGAATTTAAAGAATTGCTTAGCGTGTTCCCTTTCATTTAGAGCTGTTTCTGCAAAAATTGCCGATATCTGTTCTAAACCTTCTTTAATAGCCTGTTTAGCAAAATAATCATAACGCATTCTTGCTTGCGATTCTCCGGCAAATGCTTTTAATAAATTTTGTTCAGTTCTTGTTCCTTTTAATGATCCCATTTATCGCTCCTTAAAATCAGATTATACTATTCATTTAACTTCTTTAAAATACCTGTTTAATCAAGATTATATTCGACAAAATCCCAATTAACAAGATTCCAGAATGCATCAATGTATTGTGGACGAGCATTTCGGTAATCCACGTAATAGGCATGTTCCCATACGTCACAGGTTAATAATGGTTTTTTACCAGTTGTTAATGCTGTGCCAGCGTTACTCGTATTTAATAACTCAATAGTACCATCACTATTTTTTACTAACCATGTCCAGCCTGATCCAAAATTGGTAACAGCAGATTTTGTGAACTGCGCCTTGAATTCATCAAATGAACCGAATGATTCATTAATTGCTTTCAATAATTTTCCGGTTGGGACACCACCTCCATTTGGACTTAAACAATTCCAATAAAAGCTGTGATTCCATACTTGAGCAGCATTGTTAAAAATGCCACCTGCAGTAGTTTTCAAAATAATTTCTTCTAATGTTAAACTTTCAAATTCAGTTCCGGGAACTAAATTATTCAAATTAGTTACATAGGCATTATGATGCTTTCCATAATGAAATTCCAATGTTTCCTTTGATATATGCGGTTGTAAAGCATCCATTGCATATGGTAATTCTGGTAGTTTATGTGTCATAAATACTCCTTTAATTTATAATTTGAAGGAGCAGAATTTAATCTGCCCCTTCATTATTACAAGGGTTATAGTTTGCTCGCGTGCTTATCTAAATATTCGGCAACACCATTGTGCGTTTCCGCCATTCCCTTATCACCATCTTTCCAACCAGCGGGACATACTTCACCGTGCTTTTGATTAAAAGTTAATGCGTCAATAGTTCGCAACATTTCATCAATATTTCTTCCTAAAGGTAGATCATTGATTACTGCGTGGCGAACTACACCTTCTTCATCAATTAAAAATGAAGCGCGTAAAGCGATATTGCCCCCAATAGTTGTATCTCCTTCTGCATCTGCAGTTTCAACATAGGCAAGTTGAGAACCAATCAACACGTCGTATTTACGGGAAATCGATTTATCGATATCGGCAATTATCGGATATTTCACTTTTCCAATCCCACCTTTATTGACATCAGTGTTTCTCCATGCCCAATGTGTGTGCTTAGAGTCAATTGAACAACCAAGAACTTGCACTCCTCGTTTTTCAAATTCAGCTAAACGGTGGTCAAATGCGATTATCTCGGTTGGACAAACAAAAGTAAAGTCCATTGGATAGAAAAACAATACAACCTTTTTGCCCTTATAATCAGACATGCTAATTTCTTTAAATGAGTCATCCGGCATTACTGCTATTGCTTTAAAATCCGGAGCTTGTTTTGTTACTAACATTTATTATTCCTTTTACGTTAATTACTTTGACAATTTTTACAGACACCAACAAAATGAATCTGACATCTATCTATTTTGTGCTTCGTATTTGATTCAATTTTTAAAACAAAATCTTTTGTATCTATCTCAATATCAAAAACCTGATTACAGGTTTTGCATTGAAAATGTTGATGATTTACCAATATTGCATCATAATGGAGCGTCCCATCAATGTTTACCGTTTTTAGAGTATTATTATCTACTAATTGACCTAGATTACGATATATTGTACCCAAACTGATGTTTGGATTCTCTCTGCGTGCCATATTATAAATCCAATCTGCGGTTGGGTGATTGAGTGTATTTTGTACTATGCCAAGGATTGTTTCTCTTTGCTTGCTATTTCGCATCATTACTCCAATAATTCATGGAATAATATTACACCATAAAATTGTAATTTCCAATAATAATAATGATTACTATTATTATTTATAATGTGGAATTATAAAAATCTAATACTTTTACCCAAAAATCAGGATGGTGATTACAATCTGAATGTCCCTTACCTTTAATCTTCCATAGTTTTACTTTATCTAAATTACTAGATTGATATAATTCATCAACCTGCTCAATTGGTACTGTTAGATCGTCAATTCCATGTATTAGGAATATGTTAGCCTTAGATTTTGCAATATTATTGCAAGGAGCAATATCATTGAACTTTAAACCTATACGAAATTCCATATATTTAAATACAAACCAAACAAAAGGAAAATAAGGAATTTTATGTTTTTTAAATTCTATTGCCATTACTTTCTTTGGATGGGAGAATGCACCGACTGTAACAACAGATTTAATTCGGTTATCTAGCGATGCAGCGTATATTGATGCAGCGCCACCAATTGAAAGACCTAATACGCCAATTCGTTCTCTATCAACATTAAGATGATCCTCCAAATAATTTATTGCTGAGCGGATGTCTTCCATAAATTTGACCATTGAAGAATAGTTGTCATCATCACTTTTTCCATGACACCTTGAATCAAATGCCAATAGATTGTATCCTGCAGGATGCAGCTGTTTTATATATGACATCATCCTATCTACATTTCGTGACCAACCATGTATTAGAATTATTGTCGGTTTATTTTCGTTATTTGGGTTTTCCGCCGGAATCCACCACCCATATAAGTTTTTATTATTTTTTGTAGGAATTGAAATTTCCTCAAAATTGAAACCGTATATTGCGGGTGTATATCGATTTGACTCTTTTTTGAATTTATAGGAATGAGAACCGATAAATAATGAAATACCAACAATTATAAATATAAATATAAATACTGCTGCAATAATCATACTAATTTAGTTCGTAATCAGTTAATTGTATAATTACGTGCCATGTTCCGAGCATTATCTCCACAATACCACTTCCTAATTTAAAAGTTAATATACTCAACTATTAAGCAGTAAACCTGTCAGAATCAAAAATGAGAATGTTTTTAACAAAATTATATCTCCTACCAAACTTCATTAAGCAGCCAATCAGCTGCACTTGGTAAATGTATGCTATAGGCACAAGCATCTGTATGCGATAAACCCTCCACTACATGCAATTGGATATCTGATCCTTTTTGTTCTAATTCTTTAACCTTTTGTTCAATATTTTCAAATATAAACCGGCTATCGTCCTTACTATGGATTACATAAGAGGGGATTTTGAGTTTTTTATCAGTAATTACTGATTTTTTATCATATTCTATGCGTGAACCAACTGGAATAGCAGCTGAAAATAAAAATGGATAATTTACACCAAAAAACCACGCTCCATATCCGCCATTACTATAGCCTGTCACTACAATTTTATCCGCTTCAATTGGCCAATATTTTTTTGCATAATCAATTAAAGTTATAATCAATGAATAATTTTCCACATCCCAAAAATTATAATTTCCGGCATCAGGTGCAAAGATAATTGCCTTTAATTTTTCCAATCCGGGAGCAGCTTGACAACGTAGATATGGTTCATATTCACCACCCCCTTCTACATCCCAATGTAATGCAATAACAAGCGGTACTCTTGAATTATTATCTATTTCAGGAATTGATATTGCATATTTCCATATCGATTTATCTTTTAAATCCAATGAGTCAGTTCTAATACCGGAATTTAAGCTAATATTTTGTACCATCTTTTCTGTTAATTGTGGATTCAAGTCTAAATCTGAAGCAAGAAGATTATCGTAGCAACAACTCTCCATCATTATTAAAAATAAAATAATGAATGATGGTAAATAA
>JBHPEE010000059.1:0-11851 GCA_042577295.1 Fidelibacterota bacterium
ACTTGTGCACTGTCTCTACCTGGAGCTCAGCGAAATTGAAGTGTCGGTGAAGATACCGGCTACCCGCGGCAGGACGAAAAGACCCCGTGCACCTTTACTACAGCTTAGCATTGGATTCTGGTTCTGTATGTGTAGGATAGGTGGGAGGCTTTGAAGCCGTGACGCTAGTTGCGGTGGAGCCAATCTTGAAATACCACCCTTATTTTGCCTGAATTCTAATTCCGACCCTTGAATCAGGGCGGAAGACAGTGCTTGGTGGGTAGTTTGACTGGGGCGGTCTCCTCCAAAAAAGTAACGGAGGAGCCCAAAGGTTCTCTCAGTACGGTCGGTAATCGTACGTAGAGCGCAAAGGCATAAGAGAGCTTGACTGTGAGGTCGACGGACCGAACAGGTAGGAAACTAGGGCTTAGTGATCTGGTGGTTCCGTATGGAAGGGCCATCACTCAACGGATAAAAGGTACGCCGGGGATAACAGGCTTATCTCCCCCAAGAGTTCACATCGACGGGGAGGTTTGGCACCTCGATGTCGGCTCATCACATCCTGGGGCTGGAGAAGGTCCCAAGGGTTAGGCTGTTCGCCTATTAAAGTGGTACGTGAGCTGGGTTCAGAACGTCGTGAGACAGTTCGGTCTCTATCCGCCGTGGGCGAAGGAAATTTGAGGGAAGCTGCTTCTAGTACGAGAGGACCGAAGTGGACGAACCTCTAGTGTACCAGTTGTTTCATCAGAGGCATTGCTGGGTAGCTATGTTCGGTCAGGATAAGCGCTGAAAGCATATAAGCGCGAAGCCTATCCCAAGATTAGATTTCCCTACCGTTAAGGTAATAAGGATCGTTGTAGACTACAACGTTGATAGGCCATAGGTGTAAGTACAGTAATGTATTCAGCCGAGTGGTACTAATATTCCGAATGGCTTTACCAAACTTTTGATATTAATATTAAGTTTCGCGTCAATTTCCTAAAATTTATTCCGGTGATTATAGCATAGGGGAAACACCCGTTCTCATCCCGAACACGGAAGTTAAGTCCTATTGCGCCGATGGTACTGCACGGGAAACCAGTGTGGGAGAGTAGGTCGTCGCCGGGAACTATTAGAAGGCCCTTTTACTTTTGTGAGAGGGTCTTCTGTCTAATAAATAGAATATGACTGATGGTTACTGCCGTGCCAATCTGGGGTGGGAGAGTAGGTCGTCGTCGGGAACTATTAAAATCCCTCTAATTTATATCATAGGGATTATTTTATATGGATTATTGGATAATTGAACTTAATTGTTAGTAACTTTCGAACATAATCTTAAAAAATACAACATATATTTAAATGTCGAAAATTAGAAAATTATTTATTTTTATTATTTTCAGTACATTCATCATAGCTCAGAATAAAGATGATGTTACTAAAGAATTAATTGTATTTAGAACAACTGATTATAAATCATATATAGGTAGTATTGAAAATGAATTTACCGATTCTACTTCAATAAAAACTTACAATGGTGATAATTATACATTCGTTAATTCTGAAATATTATTCACTTTTCCATTTACCGGCAGGGTCAAGAATGGGAGATTACAAAAGAGAGATCCAAATTCGAGTTTCTATTTATTTTCTCCTTCTGCCTTTGCAATCGAGAGCGGAAAAATATATTGTAGAGATTTTTGTTTATTTTATCCATCTTTAAATTTTGGACTAGCTAATATTGTTTCAGCCCAAGCTGGACTATTTTGGTATCCGGGCATGGATTACGAAAATACTCCGTTCGTTGGAAATTTAAAATTAACTGCATTTGAGACGAATATATTTTCATTAGCAGCAGGAATTACATATGTAAATTTACCTGTAATTCAAAAAGAACGGATATACAGTACAGGATTTGCATTTATTACGGGAACATTTGGGAATCGTTATAATCATGCATCAGTATCAGCCGGTTTGGGATATGTTCAAAAAGAATCAGAATGGGTGCGCGAAGATAAACCAATAATTGTTGCCGCTGGAAATTTAAGATTACTTAACTCTGTTAGCTTCGTTACTGAAAATTGGTTTTTCCCCGATGAAAAAAGTAATGATTCTTTAATATCAGTGGCGTTAAGGTTTTTTGGTAGGCAAATTGCAGTTGATGTGGGAGCTACTTTTACTGTTAACTCAATCCAAGAGAAAGTTAATCCTATCCCAGTGATAAACTTTACTTATCATTTACGTTAATTATTGTAATACAAAACGGAAAGAAATTACTGCAGTTTGATTCATTTGTGGATCAGTTGGTTTTAATGGGCTCAATCTCCATAATTTTAAAGTCTTCATTGTAACTGATTCCAAAGTTGCATCAGCTTTTTGAAGCGGTATTAGATCACCAATTGTTCCATTTGGTAATACTGTAATTTTTATTTGTATACGAGCTTCTTTGTCAAAACCTTCAGGATATTGTGGCAACGGATCGTATAATATATCTCGAACGACTCCTTCCCAACTAATTTCATATGGTTTGTCGAATTTCACCTCGCCACCTTTTTGGCCAGGAACGACAACAGCATCAACCTTTTTGCCAACTGATTTATCGGAGGGTTTACTTCCGACCTTTACATTGTTAAATATTTCATCATCTAGACTTGATAAGTCGTCGTTTATGCCGTGAATCGCTTCTCTATTTGCACTAATCCTATCTTTCTGCCCTGGCTTAGTTAGCTGTCCTTGACTTTCTATCGGAATCCGATCAACATCATGTTCTGTCATCCGTCTTGTCGGCAAATCAACTTTTCTGGTAGGGGCCATAGATTTTGCAACTGTCTGATCGGTTCGTGGTTTAGATACAATTGTTGGTTGCGATTTCTTCGGTAAGGATGCAACAATTGGAGAAGGTGGTGCTGGCGATAATACATTTTCCTCGATTACTGGAAAATCTATTGGATTATAATTAGAAAATGTTACATCCGTGTATTCTGATATATCGATTGGATTGTCATAAATAACAAGCACAAAAATTAGTGACAATAATCCATGCAATAATATTGAGGCAATCCAACCTTCATAATTTGATGTGATTATTGATTTATCTTTCATTCCGTTTTTTCAGTAGCAATATTGAAATTTGTTGCTCCTACCTTTTTACCTATATCCAAAATAGCAACAGTTTGTTCTATTGTAACTCCTTTGTCAGCACGTATAATAATTGCTTGTTCTGGATTGATTGCCATCAATTGATTCCATCTTGCAGGTAATTCCGTAATGGATACTTGATCCTGATTTAAATATATCTGTCCTTTTTTTGTAAGAGTGATAGTTATACTTTTCTCATTTGTCGACTCAGCTGTATCGGAAACCGGTAATTTTACCTTTATTCCCGGTTGAATGATAAAAGAAGATGATAATAAAAAGAAAATCAGCAATAGTAATACAATATCGGTCAACGATGAAAACGAGAATGTATCTAATACTTTATTTTCTGCTCTAATTTTCATATTTAATATTTTGTTGAGTTTGTCTAGTTTCTAAAATTGTATCAACTAATTCTTTTGAATTTGATTCAATTTCAAAAGCCATGTGATTTATTTTTGCTGTAAAAAAATTGTAATAGATATAAGCAACAATTCCCACGGCGAGTCCGGTTGCTGTAGTCATAAGAGCTTCCCATATTCCGCCTGCGAGTACTGTAGCATTTACGTTTCCACCCAATCTTTCAATCTCCATGAATGCGCTCATCATACCGGTAACAGTGCCTAGGAATCCGGTCAATGGTGCTACGCCGGCGATTGTAGCAAGTAAACTCATATTTTTTTCCATAAGATGTACTTGCTCTGTTCCAATAGCTTCCATATATGATTCGATTCCATCTTTGTCGAGATGAGAATGTAACAGTCCTTCTTTTAGAACTAAGGGAACTGCACCTTTGGATCCGGTACAGAGATTAATTGCTTCATCGTTTTTACCTCTGGCAATCAATGCTTTTAGCTCATACATAATGTGGTTGGTTTTTGTTGTAAATCGACTTAAATCAATATATTTGTTTACGATTAATACAACAGCGACTATAGAAAATAATACAATAGGTATCATCAACCATCCACCCTGGATAAATATTTTTAGTAGACTCATTCTTCCTCCAATAATTACATAATTATTTAAATTTTACCAAAAAACTTTTATTCCACCCCAGCCATTAAATTGAGGTGCGTTATATCCTTTCCAAATTTCATAATCTACATTAAGTAAATTATTCAATTGACCATAAATTTCAATATGATTTCCAATTTTTTTACTGATTGAAAGATTACCAATGAAATATGGTTCTATTATTTCATTATTACTATTAGCAGGAGCTTTGAATTGTGATGTGAGTTGTTCGCTTATAAATTGTCCATTCAACATTAATTCGATGTCATAACCAGGTAGTGCTCTTAGAGTAAAATCGAAATCAAATTTTGGGAAATATGGAATTTGGTCAGCATTATTACTCTGAGTAATATTGTAATTTTTATAACCTGTTGATGACCATAATGAAAAATAGTCATTAATTCGCCAATTTAGTAAAGCACGTATTTCGTGCAATACAATATCATTTCCATATATAATATCCCAATGTCCTAGATTATTTACTTCAGTATTCCAATCTTGTGGTATGAAAATGCCATAATTATTAATATCTTTGTAATTATAAAATGTTTCGAATGATAAATCATAAGTTCCGGACCGTTTCCAACCTAGCTTAATATTTGACTCAACATCCCTATATGATAGAGGGGTTGACATATTTACATATGGATTAGTATTTAGTATTTGAATCAGAGAAACATTTTCTAATTCAGGTTCAAAGGTGCCAAAAATACTACCGATAGGACCTAAATTAAACTCCATTCCAAATATTGGATATATTGTTGTAAGCTCATCCTCATGTGCAACTAGATCATTTTCATCTCCGCTAAATATGAAACCATGTTTATTATTGCTGTAGTGGTAGGATATATTAAATCCACCTTTTATTTTTAAATTACGAGTAAATACGTGTTCGATAGTTGAACGCACTTTCCCGAAGAAAGAATTACTTAATAAAGAATTATTAGTGATGTCATCCCTAACTTTGTCTAAATATTTTATTGGTACTTGACCTGCATTTTGCTCTACCCACGCATGCAAACTGTCCAGTTGGTTAGGATTTAGAGGAATTTCAATACGGTCAGAAATTATTTTAATTTTACCCGTTAAGAACGATGTTCCAATTGTTTTACTGACATTAAGATCGGTCCATAAACCCCAATTAAAAAGTTGTGAATCATCAGGATCCATATAGCGTACTCCCGCATCCCAACGGAAATTAGATAATTCCCAACCTGTAATTCCGGTCGTACTGGAAAAATCTAAATTTACTCGAGACCGGCCTTCTTGAGGATTTGCCAAAGCGCCATAAAGATTATATGTATTGTCTGTCAACGTAAATTGAGTTTTATTTTGGACATAACGATTAAAACGATGAATATTTGTCAATGTGTTTCTGAAAAAATGATAATCTGAATTTTCAACATGTCCGCTATTCCATCGATAATCCATATCGACAAATAGTTCATCATCGATATATTGTTTTCTCAATTTTATTCCGGCATTGATATCATTATATCTGCCATAGGATGAATAAAATTGATTACTAATATTTGTTGTTGGGTAGAAGATAGATTGATTCATCTTTATGCCACCCGCCCCCGACACAAGCCGATTCCCTTTTCCTTCGCCGGTAGGATTGGCAGTAATAATTGGTATGTTAGTTTTAATTGTAGTCTTTTCTGAATCAGGTACGTTTGTGATTATTCTTTCGCCAACGATGGTATGCTCTCTTAATTCGATAGTTGGTAACTCGGGATCAGTAACCTGCACTTGTTTAGGTTTTTCTTGTACAGTTAAGGTTGTGTCTTGTGGAACTGAAATTGCCCTTGTCGGTTTTTTCTTTTGAGAAAAACCGGTCGAACTAATAATGATAACAATTAGTAATAATCTTATTGGAATCTGTCCGAGGTTTTTAGTAAAATTCATTTTCATAATTAGTTACTTAACCTATCAAGTCCGGCTGTTGCCTCATTAGCAAATTGATTGTCCGAATTATTATCTAAAACAATATTATAAAGCTTTATTGCCTCCCCCTTATTATTGAGTTTTTCCTGACAAATTGCTGCGTCTAGTGTACTAGAATATACCCAGTATTCATATCTGGGATATAAATACCTGACTTTTAATAATTCTTCAAGTGCCATAGAATAATTATCTTGTGATAAATGAGACCATCCAATAAGATACTGCGCTTCTGCGGCAACTGCATCTGTTCTTCGAGAAATTACTGACTTAAAGTGTATTATTGCATTTGGAACATCGCCATCTGTAGCGATAATTCTTCCCAATTTGTTATGTGCTTCATCAGATTCAGCAGTTTCTGAGAAATTTTCAATTATAAATTGATAATTTGATTTAGCGGATTCTGTTTTGTCCAAATATTCTTGAGCTTTTCCTATTCCCAAATAAGCAGCAGCTGTCTCCTGTGATTCAGGATAATTTCTAATTACATTTCTATAAACAAGCTCTGCCTTACTATGTTCATTTTGTGAGGAATAAATTTCACCAAGTTTAATTAAGGAGAATGATGCAATATCACTATTGGGATAGTTAGTAGCAATCTTGTCGTAATACGATATGGCATTATTTGTATTCCCTTTCATCAGGTAGGCGTCGCCTGTACCTAGGAAGGCATTTGCTGCAAGAGGATCGCTAGCATATTTATCGATAACTATCTTAAATTGACTAATCGCTTTATCCGGTTGTTCCCTTATCAAATAAGAATCGGCATTTTTCAATAGTAATTCAACTGAAAAATTACTTTGTGGATTTTGATTTACATAATTTTCAACCACCGAATTTGCCTCATCAGTTCTACCAAGAATTAAATATGAATCTTGAACTCCGGTTACTGCGTCACCAACGACAGGACTATTTGGGAAATAGGAAATGATATAATTATAATTTTTTATTGCGTTTTCATAATTTTGCAAATTATAGTAGGCATTACCCAAATCAATATATGCATTATCAAGATGGTTACTATTGGGATAGGTATTAATTAAATTTTGATAAAGTACAATAGAATTCTCTGGTTTATTCAATTGTCGAAGGTTAAGCGATGCTACTTCGAAGATAGCGTCATCTGCATATTCGCTTGACGGATAATTTTCGTAAATTGATTCAAATTCTTTAATCGCTTTGTTATGGTGTGCCAGGTTTGATAAAGTACGGGCGATTTGAAAGGATGTTCTAATTTTCAATACATCATCTGATTTTTCACGCCTGAGAATCATTTGAGCGGATTCATATGATGACAATGCATTTTTAAAATCTTTTAAGATAAAGTAGCAATTACCCGTTTGATATGTGGCATCAAATTTGTGCGGATTATTTGGATATTGACTAAGCACAGCTGTAAAATCTTTCCGAGCTTCTTCATAATTGTTTTGCGAATACCGTGCATAAGCTCTAGTATAAATTGCGTCCATCCGTTTTGTAGAATTACTATGAAATTGCAATAATTGGGTAAAGGTTGCTTCAGATGCGCTGAATTCTTGATCTTCGTATTGACATTCGCCCAACCAGTAAATTGCCATATCAATTAATTCGTGCTCAGGATTTGCATCAATAAAATTTTGGAATGTTACTTTCGCTGCACTTCGGTTTCCCGATTTATACTGGCTCCAACCAAGACTATATTGACTTTCAACCGCAAGCTCCGGATTAGAAGAAATAGATATCATTCTTGTATAAACTGATTCTGCATCGCTAAAGCGTTCCAACTCTAATAAACACTCACCGGACATTTTAAGAGCCTGATTAAAAACATCACTATTTGGATAAGACTTGGTTACTTTCGCAAAATTTTGGTAAGCACGCTGATAATTTTCTCGATCAAAATTTCCTAGTCCGAGTTCATATAATGCATTATCAGTAAATTGGCTTTCTGGCGCAACCGTTGCTAATTCTTCTAAGGTGATATCACCGCGTTCAGGATGACCTGAATTTTTTAAAGATATTCCTAATAGATATTTTGATTGGTTCTGCAGCTCTCCGTGTTCAGTATTTTTAACTAAATTTTCATAAATAATAACTGCATCAGCAAATCTTTTCTCTTTTATATATATCCAACCGAGTCCAATTCGAGCTTCGTTTACAAAATTACTCTGCGGAAAATCCGAAATCACAGTTTGAAATTCACTAATTGCATTACTTAATCTGTCAGTCTCATAGTACGAATCTCCGAGGAAATAATGACCCGATGATTGATATTGTTCACTTTCCACTGACATATCGATTGAAGAGAGAATATCAATTGTAGATTGATATTCCTTGTTCCTCCAATACGATTCACCTATTTTAAATTTAGCATCAGATATTAAATCACTTTCTGGAAACGCATTTATTAACGATTGAAATGCTGAAATTGCATCAGTATAATTTTTGTTCAATAAATTTGACCAACCAATTGAATAATAGGCATAATCTTTTAAATCATCTTCATTAGAATTAATGACTTGTGAATAGTAATAAGCAGCTTTATCGTAATCAGGTATCTCAAAATAGCTTTCTCCGGCCCAGTAATTTGCTCGATTTAACAGCTCACTTTTCGGAAAATCATCTGCAATTTTGGCGAATTGATCAGCAGCGGGAACAAAATTACTTTCTTCGTAAAAACTTTCTCCGATGAGGAAAACAGCATCATCAATGAGAGTGCTGAACGGAAACTGTACCTTGAATTCTTTTAAAATATTACGTACTTCCGGATATTTTTTTAAATAGAATTGACTTTTCCCTAATAAATAATAAGCTGATTCACGCCATTCGCTTGACGGATACTTATATAAAAAGTCTAGCAAACGCAGTTCGGTGGACTGATAAAGTCCATCTTCAAACAACCCAAGTGCTATTAAATAATCATTTCGCTCATTATTTGAAACACCTTGTGCAAAGCTGAAAGTTGATGTAAATATAATTATGGTAAAAATTGATATTAAATGTCTATTAAACTTCATCGTAATTGGATTTTCTTTTAACAATGTTGTAATTTAAGAAAATATTTGATAATTCTTGTCTGTTTTCTGTGTTATTTCACGGTATAAATATGTAAAAGTTTCACAGAAATTAATGACTAATAAATATTCAATAATTATTATTTTATTAGGTTTAATGGAAATTTATTTAAACAATTGAACAAATTAACAGTTGAACATTTTAAATTCCATGTCACTGTAAAGCTGTTTAGTTAATAATTATACAAAAAAATGAGTATTACACGAGGAAATATAATCTGGGTTGATGATGAAATTGACCATCTGAAGCCACATATAATATCTTTAGAGGATAAAGGTTATATCATTACACCAATATC
Source organism: Fidelibacterota bacterium (assembly GCA_042577295.1). Classification (GTDB taxonomy): domain Bacteria; phylum Fidelibacterota; class Marinisomatia; order Marinisomatales; family JAHJCW01; genus JAHJCW01. The sequence goes on from JBHPEE010000059.1 coordinate 9,404, forward strand.
CAATGGATGGGACGCCATTCAATCTGTCAAGACAAACACATATGATTTAGTACTCATGGATCATTTTATGCCCGGTATAGATGGTATTGAGACAGTACGTCGAATAAAAGAATTTAGACCTGAATTACCTGTCATCATGATAACAAAAAGTGAAGAAGAATGGCTCATGGACAAAGCGATTTCTGAGCAAGTCGCCGAATATTTAATAAAACCGGTAAATCCTTCACAGATATTTAGTGCATGTAAACGTGTTCTTGAGAAAAGTCGAATAATTGATGAGAAAAATACCGGAGACTATTTAAAAGAATTCAGAGAAATTGAAATGAGAATTCAGGAATCCATGACAATTGATGATTGGTGGAGTTTGTATAACAAGTTAGTCGGTTGGCAGTTAAAATTTGATGTACAACGTACATCTGAATTATCGGGCATATTGGAGGAGCAGATTCAATCTTGTAATCGTGAATTTGCTAATTTCATTAATACAGAATATACCAATTGGTTAAAAAATGATGATCGTCCAACATTATCTCCGGATATATTACCAAAATTTTGTATTCCAAGACTTCAAAACAAAGAAAAGGTCTGTCTTTTTGTAATTGATTGTTTACGGTTTGATCATTTTATGGCATTATTACCGGATATTTCTAGGTATTTTAATGTTAAAATGGATTATGCAATTTCCACTTTACCATCTGCAACACCATTTGCCAGGAATTCTATATTTAGTGGATTATTTACAGATGAGATATTCACAAAATACCCACAGCAGAAAAAATTAATTGAAAATCACGAACCACATCAAAATAAATTTGAAGAAGTATTTCTTAATGATTTGTTAAAACACCACAGGTTGACCAATATTAATTCTCACTATCATAAAATTTGGAAAGCAGAGGAAGGGCAACGCTTTAATAATCGATTAAGCGACTATATGGAGCATGATCTGATAGCAGTTGTGATTAATTTCATCGATTTATTAGCCCATAAGCGGTCTGAATCTGATATTATAAAAGAAATGGTTCCTGATGAAACCGGCTATAGACAAGCTGTACGAAATTGGTTTGAAAATTCATGGTTTTTAGAAAGCTTAATACAGCTTGCTGAGAGTGAATTTAAAGTAATTATCACAAGTGATCATGGTTGCGTGAGAGTTCAGAAGGGTATTATGGTTGCAGCTGATAAAACGACATCATCTGGAGTACGTTATAAATATGGTAGGAATTTAAATAGTCAAGACAAAAATGCTTTAGTTATTAAAGAGCCAAGTCTGTATCGGCTTCCCGATTTTGGTCCTCAATCAAGTTATTTAATCGCTAAAGGCGACACTTATTTTCTTTACCCTACACAGCTACATAAATATCAATCTGTTTTCAAGGATAGTTTTCAGCATGGCGGTATTTCTATGGAAGAAATGTTAATTCCAGTTGCTACATTAAAAGGCAAATAATGTTGGATACTTATATAACCAAATCTCTATACGAGACTACAGAATTAGCAACAAAAGTCGCAAAAAACATTGCGACTGGAACTGTCATCGCTTTAATTGGTGATTTGGGAGCCGGCAAAACAGCTTTTACGCAAGGTTTCGCTAAAGCGATGGGAATTAAGGAGACAGTCGGATCTCCTACATTTAAACTCGTGAGTGAATATGAGGGGCAGGAACACTGGTTATATCATATTGATTGCTATAGGTTAAAAAATGCACAACAATTTATGAATATTGGTGGAGAAGAATATTTAGATCCCATGAATGCTATAACATTAATTGAATGGGCTGATATAATCGAAGAAATTCTACCACATGATACGATTATGATTAATTTTAAACGAATTGCAGGTAAATTTAATTACCGAGAAATAACTATAAGCTGAATTATATGAAATTGATTGCAGTCGAAACTTCAACAGATATTTGCAGTATTGCATACATTCAGGAGGGAAAGTGTGAAAATATTATTGAAGAAAAAATTCCAAGGCAACATGCCGAAAAATTGCCATTCTTCTATAATGAATTAGTGACCCAATCTAAATTTGAATTATCTGATATTGATGCAATGGCTGTTTCAATTGGTCCTGGTTCTTTCACCGGACTGAGAATAGGATTAAGCTATATCAAAGGGCTAGCATTCAGTCATAAAAAACCAATCATTCCTGTTCCAACAATGTTGTCTTTGTTTTATGGAAACGGGATTGAGGATGTTGATGTTGCCGTAGTGATGCATTCACATGGGATTAAATATTTTATTCAAAATTTTAACTATATTAATAAAAAATTAACATCCGACAAAATTCAGGTATATGAATTGAATAATATAGAGGAATTAAAAGAATTGGTTGCAAACGGCAAAATTATCCATTACGGTTGCGACAAATTATTTAACGATGCTAATAAAAATACCGCCATGCTGAAAACTATCCTTGAAAACAGATTGATATTTATGTAGC
>JBHPEE010000060.1:0-11662 GCA_042577295.1 Fidelibacterota bacterium
TCTCTGAACCATGTAGATAATGAAATGTGCCATCTTTGCCAAAATTCCCGAATGGATTTTGCAAAATAGGGGCGGCGAAAATTCTGCATCAGGTCTATTCCGAAAACTTTCGCTGCACCGATCGCAATATCGGAATATCCAGAAAAATCACAATAGATTTGAAAAGCAAAAAGGTATGTTCCAATTAAAAGTGGTAAACCAGCGGCATCATTTGGATTGTTATATACTTGATTTACAATAACTGCTACACGATCTGCAATTACAACTTTCTTAAAAAACCCCCATAACATTAGTTTCAATCCATCGGTTACACGGTTATAATCAAAATTATATTTTTTTACTAACTGAGGTAATAATCTGGTGGATCTTTCAATTGGTCCAGCAACTAATTGTGGGAAAAATGCTACATAAAGAGCAAATATTCCTAAGTGTTTCTCCGGTTCTCGTTTACCACGATATACATCAATCGTATAACTTAAGGTTTGAAATGTATAGAATGATATACCAACTGGGAGCAATACTTTAAACGTAGGGACATTGTACAATACGTTAAATTGATCAAATATTGTGCGAAAAGAATCGCTGAAAAAATTGAAATATTTGAAACCAAATAGTAATCCAAGATTTACAGCCAAACTCAGAATCAAATACAGTTTTTTCTTGGCTTTTGTAGATTGCCGGGACATTTGAATAGCCACAATGTAGTCTACGATTGTTGATCCTAATATGAGTAGTAAATATTCAGCTTTCCAACACATATAAAAATAGTAACTGGCGACTAATAACAGCATCCACCTAAAGCGATGCGGTAACAGAAAATAGAAGAATACTACAACAGGAAAGAATATTATAAATTGTGTGGAATTAAAAAGCACTAATTTTCTCTTCTATTATAAATATATATGTATATGACTAGTGTTTTGAACTTGCGGATTAGAACTTCTTAATTTTTTCGGAATCATTTTATATTAAACGTTTTAAAAATAATGGCTATCAATATCATTTAGAGCAAGAAAATAAACAATCACATTTAATAAAAACAAGGTAATCAAAAAAAAGATAGAAAAGAAAGTTTTTGTAAGCTACGTAAATAAATAATTAGTCTTTAGACCTACTCTTATTCTTTCCCTTCCTTCCTTCTTTTGATTTTGTTTTGTTCTTTTTTCTCTTTATCCGTGCATGGTCCCTACTCTTGTCCGGCCATTCTTTTTTGAATTTTGATATGTTTAGACGTTGACCAGAAACAACAATCTTTCCTAGCGAGTCAAGTGTATCTTGGGGTATTCCCCTCGGCAAATCAACTGTGCTAAAATCTTCGAATATTTCTATTCGACCAATATGTTTACTATCCAACTCACCCTCGTTAGCGATAGCACCAACTATATTACCAGCCTTAACACCATTTGAATGTCCGACTAAAATTTTATAGGTCTCCATTCCTGCAACAGACTGAGTAGATTGTTTATGCTGTTTTTCTCTTCGGCCACCTCTTTCATTGCCACGGCGATCATATTTACCTGCTTTATCATGCACAGGTTTTTCTAAAATCTTTTCTTTTTGACGTTTTAGTAGCAAGGGATTCTCATCTTGAAGAAGTTTTGCCAAGGCTGCTGCAATCTCCAGGGACGGCACATTTGATTCTATGCGGTATTGATCGATAATCTGGACATAATACTCAAGATCATCTGTGCCTAAGGTTTGTGTAATCCTATCCTTGAAACGTTCAATACGTTTGTCATTGATGTCAGCCACGGTAGGCAGTTTCATCAATTCAATTTTTTGTCTGGTAGCCTTCTCGATCGCATGAAGTAATCGTTTTTCCCGAGGAGCCACAAACATGATAGCTTCACCTTTCTTTCCCATACGGCCTGTGCGACCGATACGATGAACATAACCCTCAGTATCATAAGGAATATCATAGTTGATTACGTGACTTATACGGTCGACGTCCAATCCTCGGGCAGCAACATCTGTTGCTACCAGTATACTTATTTTACCAGATTTCAGACGTTCAATCGTAAGTTCTCGTTCGCGCTGTCTTATATCACCATTCAACGGCAATGAAGCATATCCACGTGCTTCCAATTTTTCGGCAAGTTCTACAGTACTTATTTTTGTTCGAACAAAAATAAGAATTGCGTCAAAAACTTCTGCTTCAAGTATCCGCGTTAACGCGTCCAATTTGTGATGACCACTCACCATCCAGTAGCGTTGATTGGTAGTTTCTACAGTAGAAGTTCTGGTTTTGATGGTGACTTCGTGGGGATTTTGCAGATATTTCTCGGCGATTCTACGGATGGCTACCGGCATTGTAGCAGAAAAGAGTGCGATTTGTCGATTTTCAGGTGTCTGCTCCAAAATCCATTTCACGTCGTCAAGGAAACCCATACGCAACATCTCGTCGGCCTCATCTAGCACTAGCGTGGAAATAGCGTCAAGTTTTAATGTGCCTCGTCGCATATGATCCATCACCCGTCCCGGTGTACCGACTACAACTTGGACACCCCTTTTCAGTTGTTGCAGTTGTCCGACATAACTTTGTCCACCATAAATGGGCAAGATATGGAAATTTTTTAGATGGGAAGCGTAGCCCTGAAATGCTTCTGCGACCTGAATAGCCAGTTCTCTTGTAGGTGTAAGCACCAGTACTTGGGGATTTTTAATTTTTAGATCAATTCGTGAAAGTAGTGGCAGGGCAAATGCAGCAGTTTTCCCAGTTCCGGTTTGGGCTTGACCCACAAGGTCGTATCCTTTCAGCAGAATAGGAATTGCTCGAGCTTGGATGGGTGATGGTGATTCGTAACCAAGCTCTTTAACTGCTTTAATAATCGGTGCGGCTAGTCCAAATTCATCAAATTCAACCATAGTAGTTTGTTCATTATTCATAGTTTTTCTCTAGCCCAATTATTCTAGGCTGTATTAATAAATTGCTTATAAAGTAAACGTGTATATTACAATATCCTACTCTTTTAGAAATATAAAAACCTTTTCACCTAAATGTAAAAAGGCTTTTTGCTACACACCAGCGTGCCAAACTCGAACTTTTTAACCTTTTCTGAATCCTTTTAGGCTATAAAAACAAAGGATATCGTTACCATTTAGGGCGCGAAAATAACTCTCCGCCCACGATAAAAACAAGTGAATCAGGGCTATCTAAAAAGATGTATGTTTTTATATGCAGATGAGGTTAATAAATATTAAAATATTAATAATACCATTAAATAAAATGAACCAACATTCCGTTAATGAATTGGGAATAAAAAAAGGCGGGATTGCAGAATTAATTCATTTTTTGATATTCAAGCAGTAGATAGGGAAGTTGAGTGGTGGCAACAACCATTACTAAGGAGAAATACAGTTGAATATTGCATTCTCGTATTCTATTTATTCGAAGGGAATATTGCTAAGTTTTATCTAAAAGGGTATCCGGAGATAGGATTTATAGATCATGTTGAACTTGAACCTGCTCACCAAACCGGAGACGGATTTCTTAAAAAATAAAGAAAGAACATTGAAATAATATTGGAGAATATCGATATTATCTGCCAAATGACCAAATCTGATGAAGGTGGGGGGGTTTTCATAACACGTGTAAATATATCTTTGGTCAATGGAAGACATCAATTGATTAATTAGAAACAGATAATGGCGTGTGGTTTACCGCTAGAGAATTAGAAAAACTTAGTCAAAAAAGAGGGGGCTCATCAAATGATCTTAGATCTACATTGTCATTACTTTTATCCTACGCATAGTAATTTTTACGGTTACTCATTTCTTTTTTTACGAGTCAACGAGCCACACCATGCTATCGCTTCTAAAGGCAGAAATACTACATTATTCTACGATATGTTATTCGTGCAACGGTAAGTAAGTCAGTGGATCTTATAATAATCTATTTTAAATAATACGCTATCCGTATGTTTATTAGATTGTAATTATCTTAAGAAATGTTAATTCACTTTAATTGATTATTAACATATCAATAATTAAAGTTTGAATTGAATCCAAGGAGTATCTTTTCTTCCTTTTGTCAAAACGAATAGCAAAATAAAACCAATCCCAATAATTGGCAATACTAAAAATCCTCCTTCAGGTCCAAAATCCCCTCCTGTTATCCATTCTGGCCCGGTAATCGTTAATTTTAATAAACTATCTTCAACCATACCGCTTACTGGAAAACCAAAGATCGGTCCCATAAAAAAGTTCCATCCAGCATGTAAACCAAACGGAATCCATAGTTGGCCTGTTCTTAGCCAACCTAAGACTAATAAAAATGTAATCAATATTATGATAATACCTGGTAACACTGAAGCATTTGGATTTAGTAAATGTAACAAACCAAAAATAACACTTGATAGTAGTGCAGCCCACTTGATCCCGATACCATCTGTAAGATTTTGAAGCAGATAACCACGAAATGTTAATTCTTCAAACCATGATACAGAAATACCAATTATGAAAAACCATAATAAAGAAGTAATAATAGTATTAATATATAAAATATCATATCCAAAATTCTCAATTTCTACGTAACCCATAATATTCAACGCTAAAAAAACCATACTAATCAATAAGCCACTGATCAGAAAACCAATTAACAAATCAGTTAATCCGTTCTTTTTAAATTCAAGTCCAAAGGACTTAAATGATTTTTTATCAATGAATTTTCTGCATATGAAAACTGCAATAAAAGTAACAATAATTAGGAAAGCAGACTTTAATAATTCTGATAATATTTTATCTTCAGGGGGACCACCTAACAACTTAATCAAGATATTTAATATTTTTGCAATTGCTAAAAATATTATTATGAAGATTAAGATTCTCCAGCCTGTCCTTAATCGATTTTCACTCGGATTCACAAATATATTTTTAATCATTCTAAACTCACTATAAGTAACGGTAATAATAGATTTGACAATATTTATTGAATAATGTTGTCAATAGATATACATTCTATTAATTCAGCAAAGATCAAGAATAATTTAATAATAAATACTACGATTTTCGGTGGATTATGAGTATGTTGCTGTACCTTCGAAAAACTACGCCGTATATCCATAGAATCCGTATCCATAATGTATATGTTTAGAATGCTAATAAAAAAGCCCAGCAACTCAACAGAACTTTCTATTTATTAATATTATAAATAGTATGTAAAATATGTACGACAATAAATATTCTTCAATTAATATCATTAGAGTAGAAGCAATTGACAGCTATTTAATTAAACCATGCTCTAAAAGTATATTAATGTTAATGAGATTAATAAATAGACATATATCTTGAATATAGGTAATGTGTACATTCAGGTGTAATAGGGAGTTATTTTTTGGAGGCGACTAATGATCAAATCATATATTAACAAGAATCCACTTACTGCATTTGTTATTATAAACTATTTCATTTCGTGGACATTTTTGTATCCGAGTTATCAGATGATACTAAATGCAGAAGATGGAACTTTTCCGTTACTTGCGTTAATTGGACTAATAGGAGCATATGGTCCTAGCATATCCGCTATTATTATTGAAAAAATAACTAATGGGAGCAAAGGTGTCAAAGAATTATTAAAAAAAATATTAATATTGAAAGTCCATTTCAAATGGTATCTTTTTATACTTATCATTCCGATTTTACTATATGCTTTAGCCGTATTGAGCACAAAATTACTCGGCTATCAATTAGGACAAGTGAATATTAAGGAAGGGTTAAGTAATTCTTTTCTATTCATTTTGGTAGCCTTACCCTTTGGTCCCATGGGTGAAGAATTAGGATGGAGGGGATTCTTTTTACCGAGACTTTTACAAAAATAAAATTTCTGGAAAAGCAGTTTAATAGTTGGGGGAGCATGGACTGTATGGCATATGGCATCATTTTCTTTCCCAGGCGCTGCAATTCCTTCTATATTTGATGTTAATGCATGGACTTTGCTTCTGTATTTATTTGCAATTACAGCGGAAACTTTTCTATTTACTTTTCTGTTCCTCAAAACAAACGAAAGTGTTTTTATTGCCATTCTTTTCCATGCTGTTTTTAACGCTTCTTCCAATATCATCCTCACAATTTTTCCTCAGATAGCCGATAATATAGGTCAAAGAGAAGTGATTTACATATTAAACATCGCGTTTATTGCTTTATTGGGATTTGTTTTATTGTTAAGACAAAATAATATATCAAAAAATAAAACCTAAGCGGTGGGGTAAAAGCGCCACCGCGATAGCTTTTAGAACTACATTTACCGTATTTGCACGATTTGCACACAAAAATAACAAATATTTTTTAGAGAATAATGGTATAGGAATTTTAGAAAGTTTTTAAAATAGTAAGTAAAACAGGTAAAATAAGAAAATAAGCCAGGTTCTTCCTGTTCAATCCAGCAATTAAAATCATCTATAATGTATAAAACCAGCTGTTACTTCCTAGTAATGTCGCTCTAGTTACCTCTCTGATGACCGTTTGCATGGTAATACAACCGCTAGCCGATTTGCATTTCAATAAATTAATATTTCTAATTAGATTTTTTTGCGATTTAGAGGGAATCAATCATAACTAAAATTTTTATGCAAAGTACGACATGTGAGATAAAAAGTATGAAACATCCTTCAAACATTTCCAGGAACAACTTTCTCAATAACCGCCTCACTGCATTATCTGTGTTACTTATAATTAGTTGCAGTACATCACCTCCAGGAGTGGACAACAGTGATCCATGGCTCCAGGCACACCCTATTGTTCCAATTTTCGAAGCAACAAAAGGATTAACTCAACTTGGTCCTTTTGGATTATGGAGTGGAATCCTATATGTCCCTGAAAGTTACTCTTCCGATAAGGCGATGCCCTTGTTAGTGGCGATGCACGGTGCTAGTGGCAGTAGTAGCAACTGGAAGAGCTACCACTCGAGTGCAGAATCCAAAAATATGATTTTTATGGCTATGGATTCACGATATTATACATGGGATTTAATACTAGGAGGCTATGGAAGCGATCTCCGGGCCTTAGATATGGCACTCCAATATGTTTTCAATCGTTGTAATATTGATCCTACACACATTGCTCTCTGCGGTTTTTCTGACGGAGCCACATATGCTCTTTCCTTGGGTATTTCGAACGGTGATCTCTTCAGCCACCTTATTGGTTTCTCTCCTGGATTCGTTATTCGTTCAGAGCCTCTTCTAGGCAAGCCAAAGATATACATATCTCATGGAAATATGGATTATGATTTGCCAGTTGAGGGGAGTAGGGATTATATTGTACCTACTTTCATTAATATGGGCTATGATGTAACCTATTACGAATTTCGTGGCGGACACAGTCTCCCTGCTGCCGTATCTGAGCAAGCGTCGAACTGGTTCTTAGATTCGCTAGTGGATGATCCGGAAAATATTGAATAGAAAAGTATATAGGCACTCATAAAAAACCCAAGGTTGCTTTGTGTTTCGATAAAACGGCAAAAACTAGTTAAATTTAGTTAATGATTAGACTTGGGATCAGGCAAGGAACAACAATAGGGTTATTGAAAAACAAGGCAAGCGCCATACATTTACTTAATATACGAAGAATAAATAAACATATATTCTCAACAAATGCAATACAGTCGGCTACTATTTTTATACTAACCGTTAATTAAAATGTAACACAAAATAAAATTGGAAACAAACCAATGAATTTATTCAAGTACTATACAAAAGCTGTAATCTATCCATCTATATTCATTCAGTTTTTTTGTATCATAAATTCGATTCTGGAAAATTATAATAGTGATTGGCAAACAACCAAATCAGCAATTATCATGTCTACTTCAACGGCTTTAATCTTTTCCCTCTTGATATGCGTACTTTCCTTGTCGATTTTTCTTAATAAATTAAAAAAGTTAAATAAAAATTTGATTTGGAATATATTAGCCTGGTTTCTTCTGCCTGTTGTTTATATTTCAATAATGACTATTCCCTTTGTTATTGGTTTATACGGTACTTTTATAAAGTTTAGACAAGAAATAACTGTCGCCAACACCGCATAAATTTTATTTAGGAGAATTTATGAAGATAAAAGGGAAAATGGACCGCCGAAAGTTTTTGAAGTTATCAGCAACAGGCGCTGCAACTGCATGCACGGCTGCTCTACTGATGAATTCCGGAAGATTGTTTACAATGACGAATGGCTTCGAGAACAGTTCAATGACTGTCCTGCTAGATGCAAAAAAAGCATTTTCAAAATGTGGTGCCTGCTCTCACACACTCCTTTATATATTAAACCGCGAATTTGGTTATCCACAAGAAAATGAAGAGCGTGCCTCAGGCCCCTTGGCCGGTGGTCTAATGAACAAACAGCTTCAATGCGGTATGCTTTGGGGATCTACATTGGCTGTTGGAGCAGAATCTTTTCGTAGACACAAAAACCACGATCAAGCCATCGCAACAGCAATATCAGCCACTCAGCATATTGTGGAATCCTTTTCAACTAGGGCAAAAAGTGTCAACTGCCGGGACATAATCGATTGTGATATTTCTAACAATTTTGATATAGCGAAATTCATGCTGAAATCCCTTCCAGGTGGTTTTACTAACATGGTATGCATGAACCTAATAGAAAAATGGACTCCGGAAGCGATCCAAGCAGCAAAAGAAGGATTGGCAGGCAAACAAGAGGATTGGCTTCAATTACCTAAAAGTTGCGCTTCTGAAGTCGCTAAAAAAATGGGGGCTAGCGATGAAGAAATGGTTATGACTGCCGGACTTGCCGGAGGTATTGGTTTAAGCGGAAATGCTTGTGGCGCACTAGGTGCGGCGATATGGATCAGCTCTCTCAACTGGTGTAGAAAACATCCTGGTAAATCGGGCTATTCGAATCCAAACTCAAAAAAAATATTAAAAGAATTCAATGATGCGACCGGTTCTGAATTTTTATGTTCTAAAATTTCAGGGCAGTGTTTTAAAACAATAGGAGATCATACTGAATTTGTAAAAACTGGTGGCTGCGATAAACTAATTAATATACTCGCCAATCATAATGAAGGATGGATTCAGGCAGGGCAAAATATTACTGTACTTGAACCAGCAAGAAACACTATTTCACCATAAGTGATGTCATGGAAACTCTGTTGCACTAAGGATAGGTACACCTGAGGAAAATCAGTAAACATATATTCTCAACAAACGCAATGCGTATGTTGAGATGTTGTTGGCAATTCTCACAGCCCTGAAAGACAAAAGATGTTCGCGAGAATATAGAAGGAAAAAGATAAAATTTGAATATAGAAAGAGAATAAAATGACAGAATATATTCAATTTGGTGAAAAACTTGATATCGAACCGTTTTATTGTATTGTTGAAGCAGAAAAACTGTAAATAGAGAAATAATAACCAACGCCTAACATTTGGTCATAACGCATGCGAGTTTTAGAGGTTATTTGATATACGACGAATCCAGTATAAACATTTCGGACTAGTCTTTTTTATATTAATTAGCTTTATTCGATTAATATTGACTGAACTATTTATATGGTTCTTTACGGAAATAGTTCAATTTCATTATTTGTTTTCCAAAATTATTTCTTCGGCACAACTTCTATGGTGGAATTTCTTTTCAAAAAAAATTCTATTATTATCATCAAAGCGCTAATTTATATCAACAAATAAAGTCATAAATAATCATGTTAAATAATAATTCTATTGCATTAATAATTCCATGTTATAATGAGGAAGAAGGATTAAAGACACTTTTACCTAAAATACCAAAGTTTATTGATGAAGTAATCATTGTTGATAATAATTCAACGGATAATACACCAAATATTGCCCGGTCATTTGGTTGCACTATCTTAAACGAAAAAATTCCCGGCTATGGTGCAGCCTACAAATGTGGTTTTTCTAGCGTATCTAAAGACATTATTGTAACCATGGATGGTGATGATACATATCCAATACATGAGGTAAAACATAACATAGAAGTTTTGCTTGACAATAATTATGATTTTATAACTTGTTCCCGCTTCCCACTAATAAATAAATCCGCAATGAACTTTAGTAATATATTGGGGAATAAAATATTAACTATAATAACAAAAGTTTTGTTTGGTACTTCATTAAAAGATTCACAATCAGGAATGTGGGTTTTTAAAAAGTATATTTTCAAGTATATTTTTCCAAAATCAAATGGAATGCCGTTATCACAAGAAATCAAAATATTGGCTTTACGACACCAAAAAATTAATTTTTTTGAAACAAACATCGGATATGCCCCAAGAATAGGTGAGGTAAAACTTGACAAATGGAGAGATGGTTTTAAAAACTTGATTTTTCTATTTAAACTAAGATTTAAAAAGAATTATATATAGTATTCTGTGTGTCAATTTAAATAAATATGCAATTGATAGCATTCCTAAAAACTACTTTTTTCAAAAACAAACCGTTTATTATTTCATTCCTCACATCAATAGTATGTTATACAATATATGTAATGTTTAGAGGTTTTGGTTGGGATGGCGACTCATTTATCAGTGCTGCACAATATCAAAAATTAATTGGCTCTGATTTGTATGGTATAATTGACGGAGGTGCCCACCCAAAGATACTATCAGTATTATTGTTTGGAATAATATATCAATTATCCGGTGGGTTTTATTTGCTTACAATAATTGCAGTATTATTAAATACATTAATGATAATAACTATCACATCTTGGATAAATAAGGAAAAAGGGTTATGGTTATTTGCTCTAATTGGAGTATTAATTAATATCCCTTGGACTAAAATTGTAGTAAATTGTGACAACCCAGCATTTAGTTTACCATTCATAATTTTCGGTCTTTATTATATATCCAAAAATAAGTTTATTGAAGGAACAACATTTCTAACAATTTCTAGTTTATTTCGCTCTGGTGCAGAAGTCATTATTATAATTATTTTATTCACACAATTATTTAATAAAAACCTAAAGAATTCAATAATATTAGGTCTTGCGTTTGTATTAGCAGCTATACATACATATTGGGGATACTTGCTAATTTACCCAACAAAAGAATTATTTTGGAAACTGTCCTGGGAATTTATTACAACTCCTGAAAGTATTGCTAAATATCAATATTCACTTACTGCCTTTGTTACATATATAAGTAGCGTTATAAAACAACTTTTTAATAAGTATTCCATTTTATTTATAATCCCATCTATCATTGGAATGATAAAATTGTTTAAAAAACAGAATAGTACAAGATATATGCTATTAATTCCTATAGCAAGTTTAATACTACCAATCAGCTCATACATATATGGAACTGCTCACGAAATACTCGAAACTAAACATATGGGTTATACAATATTAATTCCGATTCTTGCATCGTTTTCTGTCGATCGATCAATACTCGAAAAAATTGGACCGAAAACTAAAGTTTTTATTACAAGTGGAATCTTGCTATTAATTATATTGTTTTCTGCATTTACAGGTAATCTCAAGCAAGGAGATTATGAAGCACATGTAAATGGAACCGGTATAATTGGTTGGACAAACTTTCCACACATTAAACATGATGTAAAATCAATCTTCCCGTCAGAAAAAATTAATATACTAACTGCCTATCAATATCTGACATTCGTTACTTTAGATATTGGAAAATATGCTAATAACATTGATGTTATTCGAAACGCAACAGAATTTGATTTTA
>JBHPEE010000061.1:0-11643 GCA_042577295.1 Fidelibacterota bacterium
ATATTGTTTCGTACGTCTATTATCAATCCTTTTACTTTTGAATTATCCAAATTGTCAATTACTGATTGAAATTCATCGCTGATGTTTTTACTATCAAAATTTGGGATTTTTATATACAGAATATTTTTATCCATTTCTCTGGTCGTAATTGAATTCTCAACAAAAATATTGTTTACAAACTGGTATAAAAATGGTGAGCCATCATTGTTAGTTGAATTTCGAGCAAGTATTATATCTCTATTAATGCCCTTTACATCTTTGATTTTTAAATGAATATTTTCTTCTTGTGGACCATTCAATAAATAGACTAATAGAATAGCTTCATTGGCTTGTTTTGAACCTTGTGAATAATATTTCAACACATTCTCTTTAAAGTATGTTTGTACAGGGATATTGTCTATTTCTATTATTTCGGTTCCAGGTAATACATTTTGTGCTTCTATTTCATCATTGTCACCAGAACGTAGAATATAAAATCTGTCATTTATAACTGAAATTTCAAGGGGTGGCATATCATTTCCTGGTTTAAAATGCCCCCAAGGAGGGATAACTGATGTATGTGAATCGTTCAAGAGCGTTGCAAACTCCATCAATAAAGAATAATATTCATCAATACTTTGAGCATTGATTACTCGAGGCATATATTCTTGTACTTTTTCATCCCAATCTAATGATTTCAATTTATCAGGATATGGAAATCCAAATTTGACTTCTGACCATATTTTCATAAGCCCAAATACCTTTTGTGTATTATTAAACTTTTCATTTAATTCTTCTCCATAAGTAAAAGAATTAGTTGTAATTAATAGGATAAGTAAGATATTACCAACTGTTTTCATTGCTACTCCTAATGGATTATTTATCAATAACTATAAAGACTATAAATAAATAAATTAGTTGTCTTAAAATATAGATTTAGAACCAATATTCACCGACTCTGCCTTGACAGGGCAGGGCTACACTGCTATTCTTTCATCGTGAGACACTTCCAAAAGTAGCTTTGTATCCACAGAAAGCATGTTCCAAAACCCAACGATTTTGGTACACTCAAATTATAGACCGTTTGTTTTGAGATACGTTTTTGAGGCTGTTATTATAACCTCTATGGGTATTCTTGCTGCCCAACTATTAAATTTACTTTTTTATTCTATTCTTATTAGGAGATATCAGAGAAAATATCTTTCTTATGATAAATATTATTCCAGATCTAACATATCGATAAAGTAAAACTCCTATTATAGCAAATATTGCGCCTACTCCTGTGGGAAGAACTGCACCAATTGTATATGTCATCCCAATAACAAATCCTAAGAAACATTCTGCTCGATATATTGGAAAAAACAGAGCCAATAGAAAAAGCCCATACACCATATAACCTGAAAAATTTGAGTAACCGAGCATGAAAAATACAGAAAGCATTATTCCAAACGATAATGCTATAATAAACCCGTTTATAATTTGTATAGGAAATGCTAATTGGTTAGAGCTATCATCGCTTTTACTAACAAATCGTTTTTGTATACGATGAGTCAGAAACAAGGTAAGTATTGGTAGTAAAATTCCACCCCACCAATTGGAAATTGCAGGTAAATCTTCCTGTTGTAGTATATGGTGGCTTGGTACACCGTCATGGTAGTTATCCCATAGTAATAATGACCATATACCAACTGCTACTATTCCTGTAAAGAATAACCGTATTTTAATAAACGTATTTTTTGTCATATTAATTTGATCTTAATCCTTATTTTTAATTTTTATTGATATTGCAGATTCGGTTGAGCTACCATTTTCGGGTTTAATCCCTTGAACAAAAGCCAAAAGCCTAATATTAATTCGAAGATCGTCAATGGCACATCGAATAAACCTATATGAACTATGTTGCCATATTCAGGAAAGATGAGGTAAGTGAAAGCACAGAACAAGCACCATGCTGATGAGACAATACCAAAGGCAGCCAATGCTTTTGGAATATACTTTGACTTAAACAATAAATAACTACAAACTGTTGAAGCTAATCCCCAAAACGGTAGACCGACATAGTATGCGTCCCAACTACTACTGAGATGTAACTTAGACATTGTTTGCAATTGATCTGTATTGAAAACTGATAGATAAGTAGAATCACCCAAAAGGCGTATTGCATAAAAAGTGTTAATTGCCATAATCGCCCATATAAAAGCATAAACAAACCTGGTGAATGCTGCTACAAGGGCAAAATTCTTGTTAATAGGCTTGAGTAGCACATAAAGCGATGTTGACATTAAGATTAGCGTCACTAAGTAGATTAGATTACAAAAAATATTGAAACGAAATGCTGTTTCATGTGCTATTAAATTCCGTGCAGTTTCAGCTGCATCTGGTACGATAAACCGAAAAGTGACACTGTAATTCGATATAACTACTATCGCTATAGCAAATATTAAAGTGAATCCCGCTACTTTGGCAGATTTACGTTGTGATTGATCAATGATGGTATTTACCATTTAAATACCTCCTAATTTTATAATGACAATTTAATACATGAATTATTACACAATTAGAATGCCAATTAAAATCTGTGAGATTGTTATCTGACTCAAAGTATTGTAATTATATACTTTATATATTATTAGTATTCGTTCATTAGTTTATATTAAAATGATATAATAACATATTTAAATGATATAGATACTAATTCAAAACCCATCGTTTTTGGTACTTTTCTTTAAATTGATTTAATAGGACGAAATAGATCTAATAGGAGCGGCAATATTCATACCAAAATCATAGCACCATTACTAAACCAATTTTACCTTTTTAGCACTTAAGATTTCATTATCTAATTGGCATAAGAAAAATGTATTAAATGGAGAATATTATGGTCTATGGGTTATGAGCCCAAGGAAGTGCACTTGTATATAAGGCACTTACAGAATAATGTAGAGATAGTGCAGGACACTGCCTTATTAAAAAAAACCACCTCTTTATTGGACCGGTTTTTTGTTTATAACTAAACATATACCTAATTTTGTTATTATTATACACAAATTAAATATGGAACTGAGATATGAGACCTAATATCAATTTCTTAAACAAATCCTTGATTGAACAGATTATTGCCGAAGCCATCACCATTTTAACTGAGCTCGGCGTAGAAATTCACAATAAGGCAATAATAGATCTACTAAGCAGTCACGGGGCTAAAGTTGATAGAAGTAAATCAAGGGTTTATATAACTCAGGATTTAATGGATAAGGCACTAAAAACTGCCCCAAGTTCATTTAAACTCTTTGATGTTTATGGTAAGGAGACTAACGACTTTAGCGGTTCAAAAATACATTTTACACCGGGATCTGCCGCATTGCATATTCTTGATTATGAAACAAATCGAAGTCGAAAACCACTTACAAAAGATTATATAGATTTTGTGAAAGTGGTTGACCAACTAAACAATATCGCCTCGCAAAGTACTGCGATGATTCCTTCCGATGTTAATGAACAAATATCAGACAGCTATCGCTTATTTTTAAGTTTATTATATGGTAAAAAGCCTGTAGTAACCGGTACTTTTACAATTGATTCTTTTAAAGTGATGAAAAATATGCAGCTTGCTGTAAGGGGATCTGCGGAGCAACTAATGGAAAAACCACTCACCGTATTTTCATGTTGCCCTACCTCTCCCCTCAAGTGGAGTGATGTTACTTCTCAAAATGTTATTGATTGTGGGAAATATGGTATTCCGGTGGAATTTATTGCCATGCCTCTCAGTGGATTTATGGCTCCTGTTACAATAACCGGTACTTTAGTTCAGCACACGGCTGAAACACTTAGCGGTGTTGTGATTAGTCAGTTGTCATCTCCCGGTGCCCCGATGCTTTACGGTGGATCTCCTGCTGCCTTTGATATTAGATATGAAACAACACCGATGGGTGCCATCGAAACAATGATGATAGATTGCGCCTACAATGAAATTGGTAAATACCTTGACATACCAACCCAAGCATATATTTCGCTCAGCGATGCCAAACACCTTGATTCACAAGCCGGTTTAGAAAGTGGAATAGGTGCAACTTTGGCAGCACTATCCGGTATTAATAATATTTCTGGTCCAGGAATGTTGGATTTTGAAAGCTGCCAAAGTCTTGAGAAATTAATTGTAGACAATGAAATCTGTGGGATGACTTTTAGGATGGTAGAGGGTATTGTACCTAAAGAAGATTTTCCAGCATTACCGCATTTCAAAGAACTATTACAGGAAGGACATTTATTAATATCTGACCATACGATGAAATATCGTGAGAGTGAACTATCTATGCCTGGAAAAGTAATAAATCGAGCCAATTTATCTCGGTGGGAATCAGAAGGAGAATCAACGGTCAACGAAATTGCGCATGCTGAAGTGGATAAATTAATTAGAACTTATGAGCCTACTTCGCTTTCAGAGGATATTAAAAATGAATTAGTGCAATTGATGGAATCGGAAGCTAAAAAGTTTGGACAGGATGAGCTCCCAAAGAGAGATTAATGCCCAAAATAATTAATCCATTGATTAGTAGTATCATACCCTCTAAAGAAGATGTTCTAAAATTTCAGAATGTTAACAATATCAATGATGTCTCAAATATATTAATCGATAATTTGGAATATTCATTAAGATTGTTAAAAGAAAAATCAAACCCTATCGCCATTGTCAAAGAATTATTAAAATCAGATTTTGATAATATTTATCAAGGGGAAGGTGAAAATGCTGCTGATAGCCCCCTACCCAACATAATCAAAAAAGCTGAAAAACTTCACTTATTTGCAGTAACAATTGGAGATCATATTACTAAAGAAATAAACAAATATTTCGATCAAAATGAATTCCCGATTGGCTCATTCATCGATAGCGGAGCATCGCTTACTGCAGATAATATCGTTGGAATATTAGAAAATCACGTAGCTAACGAATCAACAACATTGGCTTATAGCCCGGGGTACTGTGGTTGGCATGTAAGCGGACAAAGAAAGCTATTTCAATATTTGAAACCGGAACAAATTGGAATAACATTAAATAATAGTTACTTGATGACTCCATTGAAATCGGTTTCAGGAGTGCTAGTTTCCGGTCCAAGTAATATCCACACTTTTGATAACAATTATTCCTTTTGTGAAGAATGTACCACTTATTCTTGCAAAATTAGGATGAAATCACTAACTAAAGTATAAAACAGGTTTAGCATTATGATTGAATTAACTAAAATAGCCGAAGCGTTACAAGTTGGAGATGATAAAGTAGTTTATGAGAATACTCAAAGGGCAATTGAGCAGGGTGTTCCCGCTAAAACGATTCTGGATGACGGACTAATTGCAGGAATGAATGTGGTCGGCGAAAAATTCCGAAAACATGAAATTTTTCTTCCGCATGTTTTACTTGCCGCAAAAGCGATGTATGCCGGAATGGATTTATTGAAACCTTTATTTGTTAAAGGTAAAATTCCTTCAAGAGGTAAAATTGTTATCGGAACTGTACAAGGAGATCTACATGATATTGGTAAAAATTTAGTAGGAATCATGTTAAGAGGGGCCGGATTTGAAGTTATCGATCTCGGCAAGGACGTATCTGTAGAGAATTTTGTAGATACAGCTCAACAAGAAAATGCGGATGTCATAGGTATGTCAGCTTTGTTAACCACCACACAACCGATTATGAAAAAAGTGGTTGAAAAGTTAAAAGAGAAAGGATTGGATAACAAAATTAAGACGATTATTGGCGGTGCACCTCTATCTTCCGAATATGCAGACCTAATCGGTGCCAATGCTTATTCCTACGACGCCGCCAATGCTGTAGTCAGTGTTGGTGAATTAGTGAAATGACCAATTTCTTTGAAAGACTTAAACAGAAAAAAATCCTTGTTTCTGATGGAGCCATTGGTTCCTTATTATTCGAAAAAGGATTAAATCCCGGCGATTCTCCGGAGCGATTTAATCTGGAACAACCTGAAATAATAGCAGAAATAGCTCGTGCTTATCTCCAAGCGGGTGCTGATATAATACAAACCAATACATTTGGCGCCTCACCATTAAAATTATCTGATTATAATCTTGATGATAAAACAGAAGAGATCAATCAAAATGCTGTTAAGATTGTAAAGCAAATAGTTGATTCAAAAGCACTTGTATCAGGATCGATAGGACCTACCGGTAAAATGCTGCTTCCGTATGGAGATATTGAACCCGACTCTATGAAGGACAATTATAAAAAACAAACAAGAGCATTAATTGAATCCGGTGTGGATTTATTATGTATAGAGACAATGACAGATCTAAATGAAGCTCTAATTGCAATACATTCTGTTCGAGAAATATCTCTAGAAATTCCAATTATTGCGACAATGACTTTTGATGTAATACCTCAAGGCTGTGTTACAATTATGGGAAATGGCGTAGCGGAGGTATGCGCTAAACTTCAAGAAGCTGGTGCAAACGTTATTGGCTCGAACTGCGGAAATGGTACAAAAAATATGATCACTATTGCCAAGGAGTTTCTATCAAACACAGAATTACCGATAATAATTCAATCTAATGCCGGTATTCCAACTATCGTTAAAGATCATGTCGAATATCAAGAAACTCCTGAAGAATTTGCAGACTTTACAAATATATTGCTTGAATTGGGAGTGTCAATTATTGGCGGCTGTTGCGGAACAACACCTGACCATATCAAAGCAATCAAACAAGCAGTAGATGCTATAGTGGCATCTTAAAATTGTATTATCTTACTTCTTTCAATTGCTTAACTTAATATAAACAAAAAATGGTATCCCCACCATTAATAGAATTATGCCCCAGATTATTATTTCATATCCCAATCCAATTACAGCCCATAATGAATACAGAAAAGCCGGAATAGAAATTAGTATTGCAATTTGTAATTGTTTTTTCTGGTAACGTTCCCTCTTCAATAAATAGAGTGTAATCTCAACTAGTGATGATACAAGATATGGCACTAGACAAGTGAGTGTTGATAGCATGATAATAAACGAAAACATCTGCACCAACCCTTTGGAATAGTTCATACTTACCAAAATTGAAGCTAGCACACTTGAAATAATGATCCCTATTAAAGGTATTCCTTTCTTAGATACCTTCTTAAATTCTTCCGGAAAAAGATTGTCTCTTGCTGCCGCCATTGGTAATTGCCCCTGGAGCAGGATCCATCCGTTTAGGGCTCCAAAACATGAAATAATGGCTCCAATCGCTACCAAGTATGAGAATCCATTGCCCCACAGCATTTGTGCCGCATCTGCAAAAGGAGCAGCAGAGTTCCGTAGATTGGATGGTGCAATTATACCCATAAGTGCCACCGTGCTTGAAACATAAATTAGAGCCACAATTAAAGTACCTGCAATGGTGGCTCTCGGTATGGTTTTTATTGGGTTTATAATCTTATCAGATGGAATGGTTGTTGATTCCAAACCAAGAAATGCCCATAAAGTCAAGGCAGCTGAAGCAATAATTGCATTAAAGTTAGAACTGTCACTTAAATTTAAGGGTAGAAAATGATCGCTGTTAAAATATAAAAATCCCAACGTACCAAATAACAATAGTGGCATAATCTTAAGAATTGTAATTATGAACTGTACTTTTCCAACACTGCGGATATTTTTGGTGTTTATAAATGTAAAAAACCAAATAGTGCCAATCGCAGTTACTGCCGAAAGCAAATGGTCTTCCTTTAGTGATGGAAAGAATATTGTGAGATAACCAACTCCGGCAACTGCAATAGCTGCATTGCCGCACCAAATAGAAATCCAATATCCCCATGCAACCAGAAAACCTGTAAAATCTCCAAAACCTTCTCTAGAATATGCGTATGGTCCACCGGGTTTGGTAATCAGCTTACTGAGTCGTGAGAATACTAAAGCGAGCAATACTGCGCCAATTGTTGTAAAAATCCAGCCGAAAATGGATATCCCACCATATACTGCAAGGGCAGCTGGCAAAAGAAAAATCCCTGAACCGGTCATATTTCCGACTACAAGAGAAGTGCTTAACCAAAATCCGAGCTTATGTTCCTTGTTATTAACCTGGTGAAACCTATAATTCACTGGAATATCCTTAATTTGAATCCTGATTTAGATAAGTGAAAGTATATTTTTTGTTTGACAAACATTACTACCGCTCAAGTATGCTAGCAAATTTACCATTGTAAATAAGATATATATAAAAACTTTATGAGCCCAACGAAGTATCAATAATATGTAGACTTAAAATTTAACGTTTTTAAAACGTGACCAAACTACCGGAAAAAGTCCCAAGAAGGTTTATTACTTGGGACTTTTTTGTGAAATTCCTTAGAAATGTTTTAATTGATTATCTCTCTAACAGATTCCGTTCAAGGAAAAGCATCATAGAATTTGTATAATAATCTCTGTTGCTCTTTTTTCTAAAGCCATGACCTTCATCATTAGCAAGTAGATACCACACATCCCCACCATTTTCTCTAATTGCAGAGACAATTTGTTCTGATTCTCCCACCGGAACACGCGGATCATTCAAACCCTGAATTATAAACATCGGTTTGGAAATTTTTTCTACGTTATTGTTGGGTGATATTTTTTCCAAGAATTCACGCATTTCAGGTATTCTTTCATCACCATATTCTGGTCTTCTTAAATCTCTTCGATATTCCTTCGTATTTTCTAAAAATGTTACAAAATTACTGATGCCAACGTTATCAATCCCGCATGCAAGTTTCTCATTAAAATGAGTCATCGATGCCAAAACCATATAGCCACCATATGACCCACCCCATACAGCAATTCGATCATTATCCAATTCAGGCTGTTCGTATACCCAGTCAATTAATTTTCCAATATCTTTAACAGAATCTTCTCTTTTATATCCATTGTCTAAGAGCAGATAGTCTTTCCCATATCCTGATGATCCTCTCACATTCGGTGCTAGTACCGCAACTCCTAATTCATTTATTAAATACTGGAAAATTGAAGAAAAATAGGGAATATATTGTCCTTCAGGACCTCCGTGTATATATATAATTACTGGGTATGGTTTATCAAAACCAGTTGGTTTAAAATAAAACGCAGGTATCTTACGAGTATCTTCTTTGACTCCATCAAAAGTATTGAAATGTATTAATTGAGGTTCTATAAATGTATCAGTTTGTAATCCTCCTACTTCACTATATGTCCATCTTTTGAATTCATTATTTTTTAGATCTACTACATATATATCACCTGGAGTTTTTGGCGTATTGATTACTAACGCCAGTTCATCTCCTGAAGGATGAAAGTCCAACCCATATACTTGTCCGATAGGAATATTTGGTACACTATTATACTCATTAGTTTTTGTATTAAGAATATATAACTTACTTAAGCCATCTTCATTTGAAACAAACGCCAATTGCTTTCCGTCCTTCGATAATTCTAATTGCTCAATATCCCAGGGGATATTTGAAGATATGGTTTTAAACTTTTTCTTTTTTATGTCATAGTATTTTAATTGTAGGAATTGATTTCCTTCATTATTTACAATATAAATTCCCTTACCATCTTTAGACCATAGAGCTTCTCCATAGGCGATTATTTCTTCTATTGGATTTATCTGTTCTAATTCACCATCCTTGGTATTTAATATGTAATAGTATGATTCATTTGCGGATATATATTTAATCACTAATAGGTATTTATCACATGGTGACCAATCTACGGCGATCCAAAATCCACCTTCTTCCAATATTAGCTTTGATTCTGTTGGATTTGACATATCATTAATGTATAAATCCCAATCTCTTCCATTTCGTTTTGTGCTATAATACACAAATTTGTCACCTTTGTTTGACCAACTAAATCCTCCATTCCTGGATGAACCATCAGTTAACATATTATAATCACCTGAATCGAAGTTATAATAAAATACTTGGTAATATTCGTTGCCACCAATATCCTTTGTAAATAAAAATCCATTCGTTTCTGGATTTGGACATACACTAGCTCCACCAATCGGTTCTTTAAAAAATGTAATCTGTTTTCTAGCACCACCTTCTTTTTCAATTACATGAAGTTGAGATGTCTCAGCGAACCTTGTGGAGATTAACATCTTATCACCACTGGGGAACCAATCCTCAATAAATGCGGAACGGGTGTTTTGATACTGCATCATTTTATTGACTATTCTATCTGGGATTTCAGGGATACCTTCAATCACTAAGTTTCCTTTTTCAATTCGTTCAACTTGTGAAAATCCATTCGTAAAAATGAAAAGCAGAATTAAAATGATAAAATTGAGTTTGTGGCTATGAGTTTTCAAATAACCTCCTGTTTTAATTAATTTTTTATTCAATCCTATACTACCGCTACCAAGCTTCTCAAGGATCTTATAATGGGATATGGTTTTTCTGATCATAGGCAATAATTACATTATCGTTTTGAATGGTTTGATTAGTGAATTAGATGTAATTATCGGAAAGCAATAAATTCCCCCTCTATAATGAATATATTTCTGCATTAGTCTCCTACAGCAGATAGTAACGGATTTCATAGGATTATCGTAGATGAATAGTACCTATATTTCTTATAAAAATTCAATAACATTTAAGTATTGCTAATTGAGGGGAAACCGTTTTATGAGACCAACGAAGTGTAGATAATATGTGGACTTACTGAAAAACGTGTCCAATACGTGAGCTCACTGCCAATGAAAGGGACACTTTTAATAGTGTCCCTTTTCTGCTATAATTATTCAGATGGAACCGTAAATGTTAGTGTTCCACTTGAACCTTGCGGTGGTGCTCCGGTAATTGAACCAATCGATTCTCCGTCATATAATACCGTAAGTGTGTACGTACCAACATCGTCCGGCGCCAAAACTACAGTGACTACTGCAGTATAAGAACCAGGTAACAAATTTAATCCATAAGATCTTAAACCACCTGCAGGTGTTTGACCTAAACTACCGTATCCTCCAACTGATAGATTAAAGATATCATCAGCAGCACTTCCCGAATCATACAACACTAAAGTAATATTATAACCGCTTAATCCTTCTACTTCTTCATCTTGTTGACCGTCGCCGTCATTATCATCTCCATCTCCTGGCATCTCAGTCGATGTTCCTCCTTCTTGGATAAATCCGGGGTCACCCTCTGGAGGAACTATTTTTTCTCCTTCCTCTTTAACTTCATCCTCATCGCATCCATTCTCATTCAACCGTGATTCCATCTGTGATAATTTATCCTTAAATGAACCTAAACCAGCAATACTCGATATTAGACTTTTAACAGTGATTCCCTCAGCTTGCATTTGCTGACTCAGATCCAGACACTTAGCTTGAAGCATAATTATTTCCACGGTTATGTCATGAATATCAGTAACATTTTCCGCCATTCGAGCTGCAATCTCAGTTGCTGAATAATAGCAATAGGCAATTATACTATTATCGCATGGATCGGACGACTGATCATTGATCTCTTTGTTGAATTTATTGATATAGCCTAATAGTTCAGTTTCATTAAGCTTTGTATCAGCGACTAAAACTTCTAACATAAAAGTCAATGCTTCGATGTACTCGAGAGAACATTCGCCCATAACTTCTTCATCATCTTCTTCATCTTCATCAGATACACATATATCTATTTCATTTTTTTTGTAACCTTCAATA
>JBHPEE010000062.1:0-11585 GCA_042577295.1 Fidelibacterota bacterium
ATTCTATAATGGTAAATTAGTTGAAGATTATCATCTAAACACAATAACCGGTGAGCTAGAATTGAAGGAAACGAATTCTACTCCGGGTATATATCATGCGTCATACCGTTACTTTATTCATCCATTACCGGTTCAAATCGGACCGTTATACAAATTTCTACCACAACTTGATTCGCTATTATCGGTAGATAGCGATTCGGTTCAGACTGATCAGACAGAAATCCAGCATGACATTCAGGACGATATATCAAATTTAGCAACCACCGGTACTGTTTACAGGAATCTCACACTTTCACCACTTGGTGGTTCGGATTTCAGCGGTGGATTGCAATTGCAACTGCAGGGTAAGCTTTCCAATGATATCACTGTCAGTGGGGTTCTATCCGATCAAAGTTTACCAATTCAGCCAGAAGGAACAACGCAAGCTCTTGAAGAAATCGATAAGGTATATTTGCATGTCAGTCATCCTGTTTTTCAAATTATGGCAGGTGATATTGATTATAACCTACAGAGCGGAAAATATTTAACCGTTAGCCGAAAACTTGAAGGAATAAAAAATACATTTAAATTTGATAAGTGGAATGGTCAAAGTGTACTTGCGGGTACAAAAGGACGCTACCATAAATTATCTTTCAAGGGCACAGATGGTAGCCAAGGACCATACTCATTAACATCAGAAACCGGTAGCAAAGATATTATTGTATTAGCTGGAACGGAAAAAGTACATTTAAATGGCGAACAATTAACACGCGGCGAAAATTTCGATTATATCGTCGATTACAGTATTGGTGAAGTTATTTTTACTCCATATCGATTAATTGATTTCGATTCGGATATTTATATTGAATATCAATATTCAGACTTTCAGTATAATCGGAACGTTCTTAGTGCATCGGTATACCGCGAATTAGGAGATTGGGGGAAGTTAGGAATATCGTGGTTTAAGGAAAAAGATCAGCTGCAGATCGATGAAACAGTGGCAGTTGGTTTCAGGGATTCTATTTCGAAAGCAGGAGATCAAGATGCAATTATTTCTGGTGCTGTCGAAGATGATGATGGTGATTATATATTGACCGATGGAATATATGTATATTTTTCCAAAACTGCGGATGATAGTGGGGAAAGGTACCAAGTGAGTTTTCAGAATGACAATGCAAATGGTGAATATTCTCGCCGAATTAGTGATGACGGACATTTGTATTTTGAATATGTTAAAATAGAGAACAGATCCGAGATCGTTGACTTATACAGTCCATTCAGACGATGGAGCAATCCCGTAAATCACGAAATATTTCAGCTTGCAGGTAATGTAAATTTATCTAAAAATACTATAACTGATTGGGATGTATCTGTATCAAACTTAGATAAAAATATATTTTCTGAATTAAATGATGATGACAATGTTGGCATAGCACATAATGTTTCAATTATTGGTAAAGAAATATCCGTTTTTGAAAATGCTCAACTTGGATATACTATTACTAATTGGAGTAGATCAGACCGGTTCAGAGAAATGAGCCGAGAACGCAGCGCACAATTTAACAGAGATTGGAATATACTATCTGAAGATGAAAGCAAAGAATCGCTTTTTTCGAGCGGATTCAATTTTAAAATTGATGAATCTTTTATCTCCAAAATTGATTGGTCGCAATATAATTCAATATTAGGAAAAAGGAGTAGATTAACAGGACGTATAAGCAGTAATACAAAGTTTGTTCCAAAATTTGAATCATATATAAATAGAGTTAAGTCTGAAAAATCAAATTATTATCAGCTGAATATTAACGGAATGCTACTTCCCGGTAATTTTCATCCAATCGTCAGTTATATAGGTGAATACGAAAAAGATAATCACAAATTTGAGATTGGAAAATTGGGATTTTTATTCACTAAAAAGAACAAAAATATTGCAGCATCAATAACTCGAAGAATTGATCTTAAATCGAATGACAAAGATTCAACAGAAATGGATATTATCCAAGATGGAATATTCAGTGAATTGGATATTAATAGTACATTTACAAATGGATGGTCTGGAAAAATAGTTTTCAAAAAACGGATATCTGACAACTTCATTAAAAATGAAAAATTGGATTATGCTATAGGATTAGCAAATATCCGTTTCAGTAATAAAACAAATCCGGTTCGTTGGGAGTTGCACTCAAAACTTGAGGAAACGTACACAGAATCGCGGGCGGTAGTCTATGATTCTGTTGGAGTTGGGCTTGGTTCCTATCGTTACGATGTAGAATTTAACGAGTATATTGGTGATCCGAATGGTGCTTATATTAGCCATACAATATTGACAGGTAACCGGGATTTAATTACACATTTTGTAGCTTCACAGCGATTGTTCATCGATTTCGCAAAGACACCACTCCACGCATTAAAAAATATCGACGTAAGATCTGATTTACGTGCTGAATTCAAAGGAAAATCATTTGCGATTGCTAAAATAACGAAACCCGATTTATTTGATGATGAAATAGCCCAATCAAAATTGTACTTGAGAAATGAAATAGATTATAATCCGCAAGGAACTACAAGAAGAATTAGAAATTGGGCAATATATTCACAGGATTTATTCGGAGCTGATCCACGCGGAAATGATCTGCGAAGTCAGATTGAATACGGTATCGAGTGGCGTGAACCAATTAAAAAGCAATTTCATTCAGTTTTAAAATTTGAATCTCATTATATAGATAATTCTTCGGGGTTTTCCAATTTGAGAAATAGGAATGTTGAGGGTTGGTGGGCAGAAGAAGAAATTAAATGGAATATTGAGAGAAAATGGCAATTCTCTGTTTCCACATTAGGCGGTAAAGATAATGGTATTCATAATCAAGAATCATTTTCGACTTATGCCTATGGCATAAAGTTCGAAAGTCAGAGGTTTATAAGTTCAACTAGTCGAATAAAAGTACGTGCTGAATTATTTAATTCTATTGAATCAAATGATAAATCAGTGATTCCCCCGGAAGCATTGAATGGTTTACCTCTAGGTCAATCCATTTCAGTTAATGTTCAAGGACAAGTATTATTAGGTAAAAACTTATCTCTAAATATAAATGGTTCTTACATTGATAATTCGAGATATAATGATTTTATTACCGTGTCGGGAGAACTTCGTGCGTATTTTTAAATATTATAGTGTTTGGGGATGTTATCTCACCCCTCTGACCTGCGGACATCTCCACTCTATTGGAGACAGAAAAATGTTCCCATTTCAAGATGGATTGAGGGAGATGGTATACAAACGTATATAATATAACGATGAATAACTTCAAATATTTAACAATTTTAATGACATTAACTTGGCTGTCAGCACAGACTACACAAGTTATTATAAATGATAATGATACACTTACAATACAGAATCATGAAGATATACTTTATCAGATTGACTCACTTTTAGATCAATCTGATAACATCGGAGAGTATTTTGAGCTTTATCGAATAAATTCTGATAATTTAATCACCTACAGTAGAAAATTTATCAATGTCATGCTTGACACGATAATCTTTAAAAATAATAATGAAATTAGACCATCTGTTTTAAGACAAATATTTAAACCATTAATTGATACAAATCCAATTATTGAAACAACAAAAATATTCAAAACAATTATTACTAGCTCCCCGTTCATTAAAGCTAATTCAGAAATAATTTTTGGATTAAATAATAAACAGAAAGTCGGAGCAGTACTAGATATAAAATCAAATTTCAATAATTATTTTTCAGGATTGATTGGTGCATCGCGTTCGGAGGAGCAGAAATGGTCGGTAAATGGTCAAATGGATATTCACTTAGAAAATCAATGGAGAACAGCAAGTATTGTAGATTTGCATTGGAAACGATTAGATGAGGAATCACAAATTTTAAATCTAAAATATGAAGAACCACATCCGTTTAGTTTACCGATAGGTGTAAGCTTAGCTTATAATCAAGATTTGCGTGAGGGGAATTATGTAAATACTAATTCAGCAGTCGGTATTATCAAAACAGTTCAGGGCATCGGCAAGTTGGGTTTTGGGGGAAAGAATACAAAAATCAATTCTACAGCAAAAGGTGATTCATTGGGTCTATTAAATCTAACCACGCGGGCTATTTATGTAGACGGCATAATTGATTATCGTAATGACTATTGGCTACCGACGCGAGGTGTTTTTATATCGCTTTATAGCGATGTTGGCAAGCGGGAAGTTAGTGATTCAAATACAGTAATTATATCGGGACAGGCTAAACTTGAAAAGTATTTTCCTTTGTGGGGTAAAAATAATATTGCTCTAAAAATACTTGGAAACAGTAATTGGATTAGTTCGGGGAAATTACATTCTGGGGAGTTAATTCGTTACGGTGGTACTAATAACCTGCGGGGGTATACAGAAGACTACTTTAAAAGTGATTGGGTAGTCATATCTTCAGTTGAGTATAATGTTAAGTTGGGCTCAAATCAACAAATAACACTATTTTCTGATATCGCATTACAGGATATATACAAACCAATTCCTTACGGATATGGTATTGGTTTTACTCAGATTACCAAAAACTCTGTTCTGAGATTTTACTATGGACTAAGTCGAAGAGATTCATTTAAAAGCGGTAAATTACATCTGCAATTTTTAACGAGATTATGATAGAATCATAGAAATTGAATAAATACATTCCTTCTGTGATTTAAAATAATAATATTATAATTTTATTATCATATTTTAAATTAAACTGATTAGAGAAATATCATGAAACACTATATCTATTTTATTGTAATAGTATTACTAGCAGTTAGTTGTAGTACAAAACGAGAAGCTGTTGGAGCGGTTGATGAAATTGTCGTTATTGTTTCCAACGAAGATAGAAGTAGTATTAAAAGTGCTTTAGCGAAAATCTTTTCGGATACTTTATTCACACCACAACCGGAACCTGTATACAAATTAAAATATGCTGATCCGAGCGGATTTAACGAATTAAAACGTCAAACAAATTTGATTATCGGTTCAATTGGCAATAGTGCATTGAATCCAGGAACAAATTTAGTGAAATCACTTTTAGGTAATGAATTATTTAATGAAACAATTGATGGAAATGAGCAAATTATTTTCTCTGAAGATCAATTTGGACGCGACCAATTGTTTATGATAATAAGCGGGATAACTATTGGTGAAATTAACAATGCTCTTTTAGAAAAATCTGAATGGATAAAATCATATTTTGATAAAATATTTATTGAAAAACAGAAGAAATATTTATTTGGAAATGATCGGTTAAAAAAGATATCAAAAGAATTTAAACGAAAATACGGTTGGGAAATACAAATACCATGGGGTTGGGAAGTACTAAAGGAATTACCTGATAGCAATTTTGTTTGGCTAGGAAGAGAATTGCCTTATCAATGGTTTTCAATCCGATGGGAGGACGGATTAGTCGTAGAAGATTCAACTATGGCTGTTGAATACTCCAATCGGTTTCCGAGAGAATATTATAAAAACATTAGATACAATGACTATAAATATCAAATGGAACAAGTTGTTTTTAATACTTGGACAGCATGGAAATCGTTTGGTATTTGGGAATCAATTGATGAAGATAAAGGTGGCCCTTTCATTAACTACACTTGGTACGATGGAGTTTCAGATCGAACATACAATTTGAATATGTTGGTTTTTATCCCGAGTAAGAATAAAGCTACTTTTTTGAGACAATTGGATATTATTGCGCACTCGTTCTCGGCGAATTAACATTTATGTCAAAAAAAATATTGATAACAGGGGCTTCTGGACAATTAGGCAATTCTGTTCTTAAACAATTAAACGGAAAATTTGAGCTGCTTGCTACCGATATACATACTAATAAATTGAATATTCCTTTTACAATTCTAGATATAACTGATTTTAAACAAATACAAAATACATTGTCGAATTTCAATCCAGATGTCATAATTAATCTTGCAGCCTACACCGATGTTGATGGTTGTGAATTTAATCCCGATAAAGCATATCGATTAAATTCTAAGTCTATAGACATGTTATCAGATAATTTTGATGGAAAATTTATTCAAATTTCTAGCGATTATGTATTTGATGGATATAATGGACCGTATAATGAGGGTAGCATTACAAACCCTCAAAGTATTTATGGAAAAACAAAACTTGAAGCAGAGAAAGTATTACAAAATTATAAAAATAATTGGTGTATTTTAAGAACAAACGTACTATTTGATTATTATAATAATACAGAAGCTAGTTTCATTAAATGGATTATTGATTCTTTAAAATCAAATAAACCCATCAATGTTGTTGATGACCAATGGAATAATCCAACTTGGACACAAAATTTAGCGGAGATTATCGAACTTGTAATAAATAAAAACGTAACAGGTCTTTATAACTATGGTGGTGCGGATTATCTAAATCGGTTTGAATTTGCAAAAATTATCTCCGATATTTTTAATTTAGATAAAACACTAATTTTACCAATTAGTTCCGAAAGTTTGAACCAAGCTGCAAAACGTCCGTTAAGAGGGGGATTGAATAATGAAAAGATTGAACAAGAATTTGATATACAATGTGTAGATTTAAAAACTAGTTTAACTATGATAAAATCACGGTTCACTGAATGAAAACATTAATAGTAACACCTACTTATAACGAAAGTAAAAATATAAAAGCGTTGGTTGATACTTTATTTCGATTAAATCTCGACTATCATATTTTAGTTGTTGATGATAATTCTCCTGATGGTACTGCTAAAATTGTTAAAGAGTTGCAGAAGAATTATAATAATCTACATCTAGCAGAACGTCCAAAGAAAAGAGGATTAGGCACAGCGTACTGTTATGGTTTTAAATGGGCATTAGAACGTGACTATGATTATATCGTACAGATAGATGCTGACCTATCACACAATCCTGAGGATGTTCCTCAAATGGTGGAATTATTAAATAAATACGATTTAGTTATTGGTAGTCGCTATTGCGATGGTATAAGCGTTGTGAATTGGCCGCTCAGACGATTGTTTTTGAGTTATGGCGCAAATTTGTATTCTAGAATTATTACAGGCGTAAGGATTAAAGATCTAACTGCCGGATTTAAGGCGTGGCGTAGGAAAGTACTTGAAGACATTGATTATGATAATATTCGATCACAGGGGTATGCATTCCAAATTGAAATGAATTTTCATGCTGAACGTAAAGGATATAAAATTTATGAATATCCAATCATTTTTATTGATCGCACTATTGGTGAATCAAAGATGTCGAGGAAAATAATGTTTGAAACAGCTTATTTGGTTTGGCAATTTCGATTGTGGAAAATTTTTGGTTGGTATAAGTGAACTTAGTTGCACCCAAAGTATCAGTACTAATTGTTAGTTATAATGTAAAACAATACATTGTTCATTGTATTGATTCTATTAAGAAATCAGATTATGCCGGACAAATAGAAATAATTGTTATAGATAATAATTCTTTTGATGGATCTCTTACTGAAATCAAATCAAAAATTAAAAATGTTATTTGTATACAAAATGACACGAATGTTGGTTTTGGGAAAGCTGTCAATCAAGCTGCCAAGGTCGCTACAGGAGAATATTTTCTTATTCTAAATCCGGATACGGTAATTGAAGAAAGTACAATTTCTACTTTTGTTGATTATATAGAAAAAACCACAGCTACGGGTATGGTGGGTCCAAAGATTGTTAATTCTGATGGCACATTGCAGAAAGGAAGTAAACGATCATTTCCAACGATTGGTACAGCATTGCCAAAACTATTAGGATTAGATAAATTATTTCCAAATTCAAAGTGGGCAGGACGTTATAATCTAAATTATCTGAATCCTGATGAAACTCATAAGGTTGATGCAATTAGTGGTTCATGCATGTTTGTAAGATCTGGGTTATTTAATAAAATTGGTGGTTTTGATGAACGATATTTTATGTTTGGCGAAGATCTTGATTTATGTTATCAGGTTCATCAGCAGGAATTTGAAGTACATTATTTACCAACGACCCACATAATGCATTATCAAGGCGAATCGGTCAAATCTGCACCTTATGATAGTTTAAATGCTTTCTATAAAGCAATGATATTGTTTTCAGAAAAACATTTCTCAAAAGGTGGGAATATCTTAACAAAAATTGTAATTAGATCAGGCATATTTTTTCGTAAAATAATTTCATTAATTAATGAAAAACGTTCGCAAATTATATCAGTTGCATTAGATGCGCTTGTAATTTTAATCGCATTTTTAATTGCGTTTCCTTTACGGTTGAACAGCTTAGATGCATTTGTAGTTAGCAAGGGACTTATCCCCGGAGTATATATTATATTTTGGATTATGGTCTGTGCAATGTTTGGGTTGTATTCGCGCTATATTTTATCATATACTCGTGCAATTATGGCATCTCTTTCCGGATTTATTCTCGCAGTAGTATTTACATACTTCTTTAAACAGTACGCTTTTTCGCGACTTGTTATTATCGTTGCAACAACGATAATAACAATATTAATACCGGGTTGGAGAATAGTGGCGCATTATTTGATGTCGCGAGGTGTTTTAAAACCCACTAAAGAAAAACACCATGTATTATTTGCACGAAATACTGTCGTTATGGGTACAGATGAAGAAGCGATAAAAATAGCGAAAAATATTCAAAAAAGGTTTGACACGGGATTGGACATAATAGGTTTCGTAGATCGAAAATTAACTATTAAACCCGAAGATTTATCTCTACCATTTTTAGGGGCTGTTTCAGATTTGCGCGATATAGTAGTAACTCACAACATTTATGAAATGATTTTTTCAACAGATTCATTTTCTAATCAAGAAATATTGGATTTGATGGACGAAACTAAAGACCTACAACTAACTTATAGAATGGTACCACGCAATCAAGAAGTATTACTGGGTAAAGCTTCAGTTGAAGATGTTGGTGACTATTCTTTTGTTAATATAGAATACAACTTATATCACAGATTACATAAATTCACTAAAAGAATTTTTGATATAGTATTCACCGTTTTATTGTCGATATTCTTGTCACCAATAGTCATTATTCCCGCATTGACCAAAAAAACTGAGAAAAAAGAATTTTGGGGTGAAAGTGGAAAAAGATTTTCCGCATTAGTTATAAAAAGTACTAAGAAGATTAATCAAAACTATTTATATCTATTTTCGATATTAATAGGGGATATGAGTTTTGTTGGTTCTTCATTAATAACAACAAGCCAAACTAATCCAAATCAAATTTGTAAACCGGGACTCACAGGTTTAGCAAAAATGCGAAACTCAAAATTTACTCAATCTGACAGGAATGTTTTAGATCATTATTACGTTCAAAATCAAAGTTTAACTTTGGACATTGAAATAATTTTAAAAACAATATTTAGAAATTAATATGACACGACAATATTTAGATTTTGAAATACCTATTAAAGAAATAGATGAAAAAATTGCCAAGCAAAAAGCATTACTAAATGAGGAAAATGGTAGAAAAGCAGATTTGGCAGTTCTAGAAACTAAGCGGAATAAAATAATAGAAAGTATTTTTTCTAAATTAAATAGATGGCAGCGTGTGCGATTAGCACGTCATCCTGAACGACCATACAGTTTAGATTATATTAATGCTTGGTCTTCTGACTTTATTGAGTTACATGGAGATCGTAATTTTGGGGATGATAGTGCTATCGTTACTGGTATTGGCACAGTTGATGGAATCAAAATGGCATTTGTGGCACAGCAAAAGGGTAGAAACACGAAAGATAACATTAAGCGAAATTTTGGCATGATGCAACCGGAGGGTTATCGCAAAGCACTAAGGATAATGAAATTAGCAGAAAAATTTAACTTACCGATAATTTCATTAATTGATACAATGGGCGCCTATCCGGGTATTGGTGCCGAAGAACGCGGGCAAGGGGAAGCAATCGCTAAAAATCTCTTTGAAATGACAAAGTTGAAAACTCCAATAATCTCAATTGTGATAGGAGAGGGTGCTAGTGGTGGTGCATTAGGAATTGGTATTTGTGATAGAATGATAATGTTGGAAAATACATGGTATTCTGTAATAAGTCCGGAAGGATGCGCATCAATTCTATGGCATGATACTAGTAAAGCTAAACAAGCAGCTGAAGCGTTAAAGGTGATACCAGCAGATTTGGTAGAATTGGGCATTTGTGATAGAATTGTTCAAGAACCGTTCGGAGGTGCTCATGATAATCCTAAACAGATGTTTGAGATTTTAAAAGTAGTAATAATTGAAGAGTTAAAGTTATTTGATAGTGTTGCAAAAGATACTCTATTTGAGGAGAGAATTGAAAAATATGATAAGATTGGTTCTTTTGTCGAGCAATCATGATTGAATACAATTATTGCACACGCGTTTATTACCGCGATGTTGACCAAATGGGAATTGTTTATTATACGAGATATTTAGAATATTTTGAAGCTGCGAGAACAGAGTTATTGAGATCAGTTGGACTTGATGTAATAACAATAGAACAGATGGGCTATTTTATACCAGTCATATCTTGCCATAGTGATTATAAAAAACCTGCAAAATTTGATGATGAATTATCCATTATCACAAAAATCGATGAATTACCAAGATCGTCTATGAAAATTGATTATGAAGTTTATAATTTAGAGAAAAATTTATTAGTTACTGGTTATACAATTCATTCTTTTATTAATTCCAATGGGAATGCCGTCAGACCACCAAAAGTATTTATCGAAAAACTAAGAGGTTAAAATGAAAAGATTAGTAATCTTTATTTCTTTAATGTTTCTTTTTTCTTGCACAAAAAGTGAACCATCTATTACATGGGAAAAGGATATTTCATTTGCTGAAATATTAGAAACTGCTGGAGAAAAATATGTTATGCTTGATTTTGTTAGAGACGGATGAAGTTGGTGTGTTCGGCTGGATGCCGATACATTTTCCGATTTAGAAGTAATTAGTTTTATCAATACAAATTTCAAAGCTGCTAAAATGCATGCTGACAGTACTGGAGTTAAAGATATAATACAACATTATAAGATTTCCGGTTTCCCGACTGTGGCATTCGTAGATAAAGATGGTACTGAAATTGATCGAATTCTCGGATATTTACCACCGGAAGAATTTCTTAAAGAACTTCAGAGAATTCAACGTGGTGAAAATACCATCGCTGATTATATTAAAAGAACTACAGAGAATCCGGAAGATTTTAATCTTTGGAAAATACTGGCAGGAAAATACGAAGATCGGGGAGATTTGCCATCCGCTCTGGAGGTTTGGGAATCAGTTGCAGAGGCAGATATAGGTGATCAATCAACTGCACTATATAAACTTATTGAGTTACACGCACGAATTAATAAAGATGTGACAGGCTTAGAAGAATATGTTGTAAATAACTTGGATAGCGAATTTACGCCAAATGCATTTAGAAATATTATTAATATACAAAGAGGGAATAAAGATCCTGAAGCCGAAGTAAAAACATGGATTAATTTTGTGCATTATATGGAATTGAAACAAATACCAACAGCTAGCTTCTATAATAGTTTTGCTTGGCGTATGAGCGAAATTGATAAGAATTTAGATTTAG
>JBHPEE010000063.1:0-11561 GCA_042577295.1 Fidelibacterota bacterium
ATTAACTCGGGTCTAAACTTTGGATGAGCTATTGCGATGAGTTCCATAGCTCGCTCGCGAATATTTTTCCCATGCAAATATGCAATACCATATTCTGTTACAACATAGTGTATATCCCCTCTATTAAGCGTGACACCGGCACCCTCTTTTAAAAATGGCATGATGCGTGATACTTTACCATTATCAGCTGTAGAAGGAATTGTCAGAATTGTTTTACCATGCTCAGCTAAGATAGCACCTCGCATAAAATCGGCTTGTCCGCCAATTCCGCTATAAAAAATATGTCCAAGAGACTCTGCAGATGCCTGACCGGTAAGATCAATTTCTAAAGCACTATTGATTGCCGTCATATTTGTATGTTGAGCGATAGTGAGTGGATTATTTGTCAAGTCTACCGTTCTAAATTCAATGGCAGGATTGTCGTTGATGTAATCATAAGTATTTTTGTTTCCCATACAAAAAGTAGCAATAGTTTTACCACGATTTATAGTTTTTTCCGAATTATTTACTACTCCCATCTTCATAAGCTCAACTAAACCATCACTAATCAGCTCAGTATGAATACCTAGGTTCTTTTTATTTGCCAGGCTCGCTAGAACCGCATTAGGTATGCTACCATACCCAACTTGGATAGTATCGCCGTCTTCCACTAACTTTGCTACATATTTACCAATTTGTGCTGCCACTTCATCATCAGATTCATCTTGATATTCTAAAAGTGGTTCGTCATAATGAACAATATAATCTAACTCAGAGATATGAATAAATCCATCGCCGTGAACACGTGGCATGTTCTTATTTATTTGAGCAATTACTGTACCAGCAATTTCCGTAGCAGCTTTTACAATATCAACACTTACACCAAGACTGACATATCCATGTTCATCCGGTAAAGAAGTTTGGATAAGTGCAACATCCAAAGAAACCATACCTTTACGAAACAGACTAGGAATTTTAGAGAGAAAAATTGGAGAATAATCTGCTAAACCTGCATTAATTGCCGCACGAGCATTATTGCCAATAAAAAAGGAGTTGTACCTAAAATTTCGTTTATATTTCTCACTAGCATAAGGGGCAACCCCTAAAGTCCAAACATGCATTATCTCGGAATCCAATAAAGCCTTTGGATTGTTTTCAACATATTTTATCATGGAATTAACCAAATATTGAGGCTCTCCACAAGCAGTACTAATAAATATTCTGTCCCCTAAATGTATTTTTTTAAAGATATGATCTACAGAAAGAAATTTTTCTTTATATTTTAATTTTAACCGCTGAAGTGAGTTGTCTTTTTCCATGAATGAGTTTTTAACTACTGCTCTTTTTTAATACAATAGTTATTAAATGTATGAATTATTGTGTATAAAATTACAAAGGGTAATTGGTATTATATAAAATTGTTTTCAATTTTGTATGGTACTCTCAACGATTTTTGAAAAGTTTTTTAATATTTTATACGATTGAATATTTTGTTCATTCACACCATTCAATATTGCTTTAATCTCTTTATCATCACGTTCTGCGAATCGTTTAGCAGCAGCAATATCAATTTCCGGGTGAGATTGAATCGAATAAATTGACCCAAATTGATAATACTGCAGACAGTTATCATTGAATATTACATCAATACTTCCGGGTGGTGCTTTCATTACTGCATCATTGTGCGATTGATATACTTTGACAGGGTTTGGTAATCCCGTAAACAACCTAATTGTATCTTCCCCCATTTTTGTTGGAACGTCTTGAAACCCTTCCTCGCTTGCTATATTTATTACCGTGGTACCATCATAAATATGTGCAATTAATTGATGCCCAAAACATACTGCCAAACTGGGTATGTTTTGTTTATGCATATCTTTTATCAATTGCTTTAATTCGATTATCCATACATCCCGATCTCGATGGGATGATCGTGACCCGCTAATAATATAACCATCAAATTGGCTGATATCATCAATCTTATCTCCGTGACAATGATTGATAATCGTCGTATAGAGCATATTATCAGCAAATAATTTGGCACTTGGAGCCGATTTCGGTTCATCTGCATAGCAGTTAATAATTGCAATTTTTAATGACATATTTTTTCTTACAATTTCTACTATGAAATTAACATTAATTTTATATACTAATAATTTGCAGGCTGTAATCGTACATAACATATTAATTACTTAAATTTTGTCCTATTATGAAAGCAATTATCAAGGAATTCCATCTCTCTAATGAAAGAACAATTACATTCACTCATAAATCGAATGCTTTCAATATTTTCGTTAAACCGGAAAATAATTTATGGACTTTTGATCTTGAAGGTAGATTGGTTGGAATGTTTGTGGATGGAGAAAACTATCGCCGTACATTGAATAATAATTTCTATCATAAATCACGTTATACAAAAAATTGTACAACTTTCCGTGAAATCCATGAAATACAACAAGATAATATTTTATCTCTAATAAATAAATACCAATTATTACTTAATAATAAATTTGAATTATCAAAATCATTTAAAAATATTATTTCTAATATTAGAAAAATGGATTATTCAGCTCTTCAGCAAAGTGCAAAAGAATTCTCTAAAATATACTTACCAATTTCCATTCTTCCCCCCGATCAATATATGTCATTAGTAATACAATTGACTGAAGGATGTAATTATAATCAATGTACCTTTTGCAATTTTTATCGCGACCGACCATTTAAGATAAAATCTGTTAATGACCTAGAACTACACCTTAGTAAAGTTAAATCATTTTTTGGAAAAGGAATTAATTTACGTAAATCGATTTTCTTAGCAGATGCCAACGCAATTGCTGTTCCACAAAATCGATTAATAGAAGGGTTAGAATTAATTCGTAATAAATTTCCACAATTCAATAATTATTATTCTTTCATTGATGTATTCACAGGATTTATAAAATCTACTAATGATTTTAAACAAATAAAATCCCACGGTATAAAAAGGGTTTATTTAGGCGTAGAATCAGGGAATAATGAATTAATGTTATTCTTGAACAAACATCAGTTAAATAAAGATATAATAGAATTAACGCACAACTTGAAAAAGAGCGATATAAATGTCGGGATAATATTATTAATTGGAGCAGGTGGAAGTAAATACTCAAAGGAGCACTTGTCAGATTCAATTAAATTGCTAGAACAATTGCCTCTTAGTAAAGGGGATATAATTTATTTATCAGAGCTATACGAGACAAATTCAAGCTATAAGAAATCAATGGCTGAGCATAACATTTCATTACCTGCAAGACAAGAAATTCGCCAATGGTCAAATGAATTTAAGTCCGAATTAAAAAAGCAATACCCAAAAGATGTACAAGTATCAGTTTATGATATAAATCAATTTTTTTATTGATCAAAAGTAAATGCTAATTAACAAATTGGCCATTTTTTAAGACCTTGACAAT
Organism: Fidelibacterota bacterium; assembly: GCA_042577295.1. Taxonomy (GTDB): domain Bacteria; phylum Fidelibacterota; class Marinisomatia; order Marinisomatales; family JAHJCW01; genus JAHJCW01. The sequence continues at coordinate 3,426 of JBHPEE010000063.1, forward strand.
TGGTACATCGGTTACATTATAAGGTATTTCAATCAATTTTTCCACATTCCATATTATTAGATCGGCTTTTTTACCTACTTCAATTGAGCCAACTTCTTTATCCAATTGCAGTGTTTTAGCTGAATTATAAGTAGTGGCTAATAAGGTTTCTTCTACTGACATTCCCAAGTAAATGCACGCTAAAGACATAATAAATGGCATAGATTGTATATTGCAGCTTCCAGGATTATAATCCGTCGCTAAAGCGATTTTTACTCCCGCATCGATTAACTTCTTCACAGGAGCATAATTTGTTGAACCGAGGAAAAATGTTGTACCTGGAAGCAAAGTAGCTGTTATATTCGCTTGAGCCATTTTTGCTATGCCGACATCGCTAACAGCCATTAAATGATCTGCTGAAACGGCACCTAATTCAGCTGCTAATTCTGCAGCACCTGAATCTTCAAATTCGTCTGCATGCAGTCTTGGAATTAATCCATATTGTTTTGCTGTTTCGAGTATTCTACGAGACTGGATTACATTAAAATAACCATTTTCGCAGAAAACATCACAATATTTTGCAATTCCTTGCTCGGCTACTACCGGAATCATCACATTACATAATAAATCTATATAGCCTTCTGTATTTGACTTGAATTCGGGTGGAATTGCATGAGCACCTAAAAAGGTTGGAATAATATCAATCGGATGGTTTTTACTAACAATATCTAGTGCTTCTAATGATTTCAATTCAGATTCCACATCTAATCCATAGCCACTTTTTGCTTCAATTGTAGTTGTTCCAAATTTAAGAAAACGATCCATTCGTTTTGTAACAGCTTCAACTAACTCACCAACCGTAGCATTTCTTACGTCATTAATGCTACTGTTAATTCCACCCCCTTTTTCTGCAATTTCTTGATATGTTGCCCCTTGTAAACGTGATCCAAACTCTTCTTCCCTGCCATTTAAGAATACGGGATGAGTATGAGGATCAACAAATCCTGGTGTTATGAATCTATTTTTACAATCAAATATCTCATAATCACCGATTATATTTGAATCGATTTTATCAATTAAATCATCTTTAATTAATATGTCTCTATTTCTAATATAATCAATAGTTTCTGTATCACTGTTATAAGTTGCTATTTCACCAATATTAGTTAATTTAATTGTTTCCATATTAATATTATTTCAATAGTGGAATTTTTACTTTCCATTTCTTGGCGTTATTAATTGCCTTTTCATAACCCGCATCTGCATGTCTCAATATGCCGGTACCAGGATCATTAGTTAGGACAGTCTTTAATCTGACTTCCATTTCAGGTGTTCCATCGGCCACAATTACCTGCCCGGCATGAATTGCAAGACCCATCCCAACACCTCCACCTTGATGAATCGAAACCCAGCTTGCTCCACTCGCCACGTTCACCATAGCATTAAGTAAGGGCCAATCAGCAACTGCATCGGATCCGTCTTTCATCGATTCTGTTTCACGATATGGTGAAGCGACCGAGCCGCAATCTAAGTGATCTCTGCCAATAACGATTGGAGCGCTCAATTCACCTGAAGCAACCATTTGATTCAATGCTACTCCGAATTTTGCACGCTGCGTATAACCTAGCCAACAAATCCTTGATGGTAATCCTTGAAATTGTACCTTTTCTTTTGCTAATTCTATCCATCTCAGTAATGATATATCATCCGGGAATAATTCCTTGATTTTTTCATCAGTTTTATAGATATCTTCCGGGTCTCCCGACAATGCCACCCAACGGAAGGGTCCCTTTCCTTCACAAAACAATGGCCGAATATATGCTGGAACAAAACCTGGGTAATCGAAAGCATTTTTGACACCTGCTTTTTTGGCTTGCCCACGAAGATTATTTCCGTAATCAAAGCAAATTGATCCCATTTCTTTTAATTTAAGAATTCCATTCACATGTTCTGCCATAGAACGAAAACTTTCTTTAACATATTTAACAGGATCTGATTTACGCAAGGCTAATGCCTCTAAAAATGTCATTTTATTTGGTACATAACCATCTAATTCATCATGAGCTGAAGTTTGATCAGTTACTATGTCTGGTATTATACCCATCTTTGCAACTTGCGGAACAATATCTGCGGCATTACCTAATAAACCGATCGATAATCCTTTCTTTTTTATCATCGCATCACGCGCGATCGCTAACGCTTCATCTAAAAATTCCGTCGCAATATCAAGGTACTTTGTTTCTAAACGGCGCTGTATACTCTTTGGATCAACGTCAATATTTATAGAAACACCATTATTCATTGTTACTGATAGCGGTTGCGCACCTCCCATCCCTCCTAAACCAGCTGTAAGCACTAATTTGCCGGATAAATCGCTATTAAAATGGGTTCTTGCCGCTTCAGCAAATGTCTCATATGTGCCTTGCAAAATTCCCTGAGTTCCAATATATATCCAACTTCCTGCTGTCATTTGACCGTACATCATTAATCCGAGCTTATCTAATTCATTGAAATGTTCCCAATTTGCCCAATTTGGCACCAAATTTGAATTAGCGATTAATACCCTTGGTGATGTTTTATGGGTCTTAAGTACACCCACCGGTTTACCGGATTGAACCAGTAATGTTTCATCATCTTCAAGAGTTTTCAATGAAGATAGTATCGCATCAAAGCTTTCCCAATTTCTAGCTGCTTTTCCTTTACCTCCATAAACTATTAATTCTTGCGGATTTTCGGCAACATCAGGATCTAAATTATTTTGAATCATTCTGAAAGCAGCTTCTTGTTGCCAACCTTTACAAGACAATTTATTCCCTCGCGGAGAGTGGATTTCAGATATTATCATTTATGTCCTTCCATCTAATAATTTATTTAGTAAGATAGTTAAAATTGAAACCTTTTTGAAGAAGTATTGCTTCGTTTTCATTAAAAAATTTAATTATTTCATCTGTTGAAATCGTAAAAGTAATTCCATAATTAATATCCTCAAACTTTTTAACCTGAGCGTCCCCACTATATGGAAAATTTGGTTCATATTCTAACTTCCCATTTAATGGAGCAGGTGTCAAAATATACTGGTTGTTTGCAGATACTGATTTAGCAATTCCAACTAATTCAAAATTTGGTACTCCATCCTTAATCGCCAAAATTATTCCTCCGCTAAAACCACGATTAAATAAAGCATCTATTAAAAAAGAATCCCCTTTATTATCACGCGTATTACTCACGATACCCTTAGTAATCATTTTATGCCCCATCGGATATCCAATTATATAAACGAAACTCCCAAGTTCTAAATTGCTAGACTCACCGAGTGGATATTTAAATGGTTTGATCCTTTGAAATGGATCATTAAGTGTCTTTTTAGTCAGTAAAGCCAAATCACGTTTAGTATCTCTTACAACAATTTCAAAATCTCCTTCTCCCGGAATTTCATTAATAAAATAATGCTCTCTTATCTTTGTGGACATATGTTTAATAATTTGGTTTTTTTGTCCTGAAAGAGGTTCATAATAAGTTAAAACCGTATCAGGAAAATCTCCGATATGAGCACAAGTTAACAACCCAACCTTTAAGTCGTCATAAAAAACAATAGTTGCGGTTCCCGAGACTGTTTCATTGAAATAAAATTCTTCTATAGATTTATCCTTAATTTCCTTATTATTTATATCGGATTGCATAACGTTTTGATTTTCACTGAAAAGATATGCTTTATAGTAAGCAATATAATTTAACATTTTAACGGATTTTGATATTTCTTCTAATTGTTCTGAAGCATTTCTATAAGGAAATTCCGAATCATATCTTCCGTCATTCAGAGTTGGATAAACCACGTCATATATTTTCTTTGTACAACCTGTTAGAAAAACAAATCCCATACAAAGTAATAAGGTGGGAATCAATTTTTGTATCATTCTATTAATCATTGTAAAACTTTCAATTTGCCTTCAATGATATTATACCAAATAAAAGCAATAATATATAATGTAAATTAAAAAGGGCAACTTATATAAGTTGCCCTTTTTTACAATTATTTTTATGAGGATTAATCAGCTTTCTCTTGTTTGGCACTATCTTTCTTTTTTCTGGCTTTTTTCTTGTCTGATTTTTCTTCGGCCTCCTTCTCGATCACACCGGCAAAATCAACTAATTCGATTAGAGAAACCTTTGCTCTATCATTATCCCGGAAACCTAGTTTTATGATTCTTGTATAGCCACCCGGTCTATCTGCAAAGACAGGTGCAATTTCATGAAATAATGTAGTAACTGTATCTTTCTGATGAATTCTCTTTAATACTTCACGACGCGCATGTAAATCACCTCTTTTTGCAATTGTAATAAGAGGTTCAATAAAATTACGTAACGCTTTTGCTCTAGCGTGTGTAGTTTTAATCCTTTTATGCTCGATTAAAGATACAGCCAAATTCTTCAACATAGCCTTACGTTGGGCTGGTGTACGCCTCCCTAATCGCTTCTTTTTATTTAAATGTCTCATTATTAATTAATTATGCTTCTTCTTTAGTATATTGATTTATATCCATTCCAAAATGCAAACCCATCTCGTCTAGTTTCTCTATTAGCTCAGTTAATGATTTCCGTCCAAAATTCTTATATTTTAGCATCGCATTTTCTTCTATCTGTACTAAATCAACAATATTCTTGATACCGGCAGCTTGCAAGCAATTATAACTACGAACTGACAATTCCATCTCATCTATCGTTGATGCAAGAAGTTTCCTAATCGTAACAGTTTCTTCATCGACTTGTTCCGTAATCTCTAAGACCTCAGGTTGACTGATAGCTTGAACAAATTTCAAGTTTTCAATGATAACCGAAGCCGAATAGCTTATTGCATCTTTGGGAGATATTGATCCATCAGTAGTCACTTCAATTTTTAATACTTCTAAAGATTCTTTTTCACCGGGCAATGGAGTAACAGTGAAAGTAACTTTTGTAACAGGATTAAATACACTATCTAAGGACAAAAAGTCTATAGGCGCATTTGCTAAAATATTTTCCTCGCTTACAGTATATCCTTTTCCAATCCCGATCCTAAGTTCAATATCCATCTCACCATTTTCATTAATTTCTGTTATGTAATGCTTAGGATTTAACACTTTGAACTGATCACTGGCATCTTGAATGTCTTTGGCAGTAAATGTATGTTTACCTTTTAATTTGATACTAACTTTATCAGGATTATTATCTTCCAGCTTAAATCTAACAGCTTTCAAATTCATCAAGATATCTGCAACATCATCACGAACATTTTCAATTGTAGAAAATTCGTGCAATACTCCATCTATACGAACATTTGTAATTGCAGCCCCTGGAATACTTGTCATTAGTACTCTTCTAAGAGCATTTCCGAGCGTAATGCCGTATCCTCTTTCTAGAGGCTGAATACTAAACTTTCCAAAATTGTCTTCTAATTCCTCGGTATTAACTATAAGTTTTAAATCTAATTCTTGTGCCATTAAACAATTATCCTGTTTTATGATTATTTAGAGTATAACTCAACCACTAACCGCTCATCAAAAGTCAAATTCATTTGGTCACGGTCAGGAATTTCAATAAAAGTTCCTTGCATTTTTGCTTTATCTAATTGCAACCAAGTAAGTTCCAAATCACCTTTGATGCGCTTCATTGAATTGAGAATTATATCCATCTTTTTACTTTTATCTCTAACCTTTATTTCATCGCCGGGTTTAACAGAAAAAGATGGAATGTTTACTGCTCTACCGTTGACTAAAAAATGTCCATGATTCACCAGCTGTCTAGCTGCAGGTCGTGTAGGTGCAAGAGCTAATCTATATACGATATTATCAAGACGACGTTCTAATAACTGTAACATTATTGTTCCTGTTTCGCCTTTCATTTTATCGGCCTTTTTAAAATTTGCTCTAAACTGTTTTTCAAGAAGACCATACATGTATTTGATTTTTTGTTTTTCCTGTAGCTGCACTCCATAATTTGATAATCTTCTACGTCGTGATTGCCCATGTTGTCCAGGAGCATATGCTTTTCGATTTAGAAGTTTATCAAACTTGGGATTTCCAAACACATTTTCCCCAAATCTCCTAACTAATTTTCCTTTTGAGTCTTTAAATTTTGCCATTTTATATTCCTTATACCCGTCTCCGTTTGGGTGGACGACAACCATTGTGAGGCAGTGGAGTTACATCTCTAATAGAAGTAATTTGTAGACCTTCTACCGCTAATGCACGAATCGCAGATTCGCGTCCTGAACCGGGACCTTTTACCCTGACTTCTACTGTCGTTAAACCCATTGTCATGGCCTCTTTCGCAGCTTTTTGGGCTGCTAATGTAGCAGCGTATGCTGTACTCTTTCGAGATCCTTTAAACCCGGAAGTTCCTGCTGTAGCCCAAGCAACAACATTTCCATACGGGTCACTCAAAGTAATGTGAGTATTGTTAAAAGAAGCTTTTATATGAGCAACACCTAACGGCTCAACAGTGCGTTTCTTCTTCTTATGTTTCTTTTCAATTTTTGCAGCCACTTAATAATCCTTATTTTACTAGTGCTTTTCTTCCTAACCCGACAGTACGTTTTCTTCCTTTACGAGTACGGGCATTCGTTTTTGTCCGTTGACCACGTACAGGCATACTTTTACGATGTCGTAATCCTCTATAACTACCAATATCTTTTAATCTTTTAATGTTCATCGCGACTTCAGAGCGCAATTCGCCTTCTACTTTTATTCCCAAGTCCACAATTGCTTTGCGAATACCAATTTCTTGATCTTCATTAAGATCATTAACCCTAATATCTTGATCAATTCCTGCCTTTTCACAAATATTTTGTGCTTGAGAAAACCCAATGCCATAAACATAACTTAATGAAAATGCTACTTTTTTGTCTCGTGGAATATCAATTCCTGCAATACGTGCCACTATTTTCTCCTATCCTTGCCGTTGTTTATGTTTTGGATTCTCGCAAATTACCCTGATCACACCTTTTCGTTTTATGATCTTGCACTTTGCACACATTTTTTTTACTGATGGACGAACTTTCATAAGTTACCTATTTTTGTCGATAAGTTATACGACCTCTACTTAAATCGTATGGTGACATTTCAAGTGTTACAACATCACCGGGTAATATTTTAATAAAATGCATACGCATCTTTCCACTTACATGCGCCAGAACCTCATGTTTTTTGTCACCAATTGTAATTTCTACTCTAAACATAGCCCCTGGGAGTGTTTCCTTAATAATTCCATCTACGGTTATTGGTTGTTCTTTGGTCATTTCAATTACTTGCACTTAATATTTTTGCACCATTTTTTGTAATAGCAATTGTATGCTCAAAATGAGCACTAGCACTACCGTCTTTAGTTTTTACAGTCCAACCATCTCCATCAGTGTAAATTTCCTTTTTACCAGCGTTAATCATAGGTTCTATTGCTAAACACATTCCGGCTTGCAACCGATGTCCCTGTTTGGGTTTTCCATAATTTGGTACTTGAGGTTCTTCATGCAATTCTGTTCCAATTCCATGCCCAACCAAGTCACGGACTACAGAGTACCCATGTGATTCGACATACATCTGAACTGCGTAACCAATATCAGAAACATAATTACCTTCTTTTGCAGCATCAATACCACACATTAGTGACTCTTTAGTCACGTTCATCAAATCTTGCTTATTGGAATCGATTTTCCCAACTGCAAATGTCCGGGCAGAATCCCCATAATAACCATTTTTTTCAGCTCCGCAATCAATACTTACTATCTGACCTTCTTTTAAAATCTTGCCATTAGGAATACCATGAACAACTTCATCATCAATTGATATACATAAAGTTGATGGAAATCCCATATAACCTTTAAATGCTGGGCGCGCTCCTTGAGAAACAATAAATTCTTCTGCTATTTTATCCAAATCACTTGTTTTAATGCCCGGCATAATACTTTCACTTAGTATATCAAGAGTTTCAGCGACGATTCTATTACTTTCAGCGATCAAAGATATCTCTCGTTCTGTACGGATTTTCACCATTACATTCTTCTCCGACCACGAATTTTGCCTTTTGCTAAAAATCCATCATAATGTCTCATCATAAGATGTGATTCAACTTGTTGTAAAGTATCAAGCGCCACACCAACAATAATCAATAGACTTGTCCCACCGA
>JBHPEE010000064.1:0-10927 GCA_042577295.1 Fidelibacterota bacterium
CAACGGTGTTGGATAAATTTTAAATATGCTATGTATATTTTACGTATAATCTTTTTGAGCATAACGATTCTTAATTAATGTTACTATTGAATATTAAAAATTAGCTACAATCATTTTATGTTGAGCAAGATAATTAAACATTAATATAGTTTATTATCAAACATGCTATAATAACGGTTGGATGGGGTATTGAATTTATAATTTTCATCGTTAAAATAATATATACAAGTTTTAGCATTTCGCCAGTTTTTAGAATTTTAACTATCTTAATTAGAATAGAGAAATTGAAATATATTGGGATCTACAGGTCTAAAATAATTTACAGTAATTCATTGCAAGTTGTGTCTTGATATTAAAAAATATTTACTGATTGGGATAAAAAAAAAGTAAATTTAATGAATATTGCCAACTCTTTTAACTGAAATAAGAGTTGGTTATATTTAATAGTTGTTGCATCAAACTGTAGTAATAGATGACAATAAAAGCTGATATTGGAATGTGCAGAATCGATTCTCAGTTGGTTATTGTTAATGAAGTGAATTTAAAATGAAGATAAATTGAAATATATATCGTGTAAATGAACTTATTCTTATTTAAAAAAATTATTGTTGTTACTCTATTCACAAACCTAATATATACTCAAATGTATATTCCGGCAGATCCATTTAATTTATTCGCAATTGAAAAGAAAACGATTGAAGATAAAAATTTACCCGGTTCATTATTGATCCGTCCAATATTTTATCCTGATGACCAAAATCAAAACAATTGGCAATTGAAATTTAGGAGCGAGTCATATTTTAATACGAATGCACCAAACCTAGAAAACACATCGAATAAATGGATAGGTAGAGGGTTAAGCATTTTTAGTTCAATAAATATATCTTATAAGGGCAAATATTTAGCAGGAAGCATTGAACCATTCTATTTTTTTAATCAGAATCGGGACTATGATGTGCCTTTGCGAATTCCGTTGCTTTCTGGATTGAATGATAATTTAGCCCATGATGAGTCACCGTATCAATCAGCGGGGTTACGCGAAACACAAATATATTTACATTATAAGGGTATTGGGGGAGGATTCTCAAATGCTAATATGTGGTGGGGACCCGGTATTCATAGTTCATTAATGATGACAAATAATACATCTGGGTTTGGGCATTTAATGCTGGGCACATTAGGGGAAAAAAGGTATAAAAATTGGGCGTTCAATGGGCGCTATGTGTTTTCTAAATTTGATAAAAAAAGCTTATATGAACCATATTATACAGCAGTTCTAATTGGGATTACTTATTACTCAAATCCAATTGTGACAATCGGTTTATCAAAAGCTGCACAAACAGGAGGAACTCATGTAAATGCTGATAATGTGAGTGTCGGTCAAGCTATGTTGGCTATTTTAAAAGGTTTTACAGCAGGCGATGTATCAACCTACGAAGAACGGTGGAGTACAGATGATCATACAGTTGCAGGATATGTTGAAACAGTATTCCCTAAATCAAAATTGAAAATATTTTTAGAAGTAGGAAGGAATGATATCGCTTGGGATATGGATAATCTAATCCTTCGCCCAGATCATTCGATTGCTACTGTATTTGGCTTTAGGAAATATGAATTATTTTACAATCCAAATTTTCTCTTTGGTATGGAATATGCTAAGTTATTGAGTGGTCGTTACATCGGTCGTAGACCAGATATTGGACCTTGGTACAGTACTAGCGCGTACGATTATAGCAAATATGATGGTAGGCACTGGGGAGCACATAGCGGACCAGATTCAGATGATTTCACAATATATTTAGGATGGACAGGGAATAATATGTCGATCATGCCAATTTTCAATTATGAACGGCATGGATTAATGGAACCGGTTATTCAAACTGAATCAGGTGGGGAAGAATCTACTATAAATCCATATCCAGAAGTGAAAATTGAATTTAGGCTAGATCTACGCTATAAGTACAAAGATTATTTAATAAACTTATATTTAGAACGAGAAAATATTAGAAATTTAGAATTCCGTGAAAAAAAGAGAACTGGGACAGTTATATGGATAGGAATTGAAAGAGATTTTTACTTTAACAATCTAAAAAAAGAAATTAATAAAATACTTAATAAAAGTTAGTTACATCTATAAACAGGTTGAATATTTAATTATATTTTATATTGTAGAATTATTTGTTTTCGGACAGAAAAGCAAATATAATTCAACATTTTATTTTTTCTTAAAATCATCATTCTAATAAGAGTAAGAATAATAGAAATGTCAACGAGATAAACTAGTCAACACTACTACTGAAAGCGTAGCTCCAATATGCTTGACAATTGAAATTGGAATGTATTAGAGTTTCAGTTTTACAGGCTCTAACAACTAGCACAATCAATAGATTTTGAAATGATCATGTATACGTAACAGCAACAATTGGTGGCGAATTAACCGATGATTGTCAATATTTTAAAAGATATATATTAAGCAATTTGATTTCTTAGGGAATGGAGGCGGATATCGATAGTTTGTAATATTTCAATTTAATATTTTGTTCCATCATTTTTTCAATTTAAAGAAATTTTTTATTAGTCTTATTGCCTCAGTATAATTATTATTTATAGAATTATTTTTGTCATGGTGTTCTATTAATACTGAGATTATCATTCCTATTGCAAGGCCAAAGAAACCGGCAATGATTACAATTAATATCCCACTTGTATTATCAGATACAGGAATATTGGGCTGATCAAGAACATGTACAAAAGATGTTTCCTGCACCTCTTCAATTTTGACCGTTTCATATTGTTGCTTAAGTGAAATAAACACCTCGGTTTGTATTTGTATATCACGCTCTAACCTTTCTTGCTTGAGTAAAAGGGCCGGAGAATAGGCAATTTGTTTATTTTGTTCACGGAAGTTTTTCAACATAAACTCTGTTTCACCCAATTCCTCTTGCACATCTTTTATGCGTTCTTCTATAAATACCTTCTTCTGGATTATCCTTTTGGATTTGAATTCTATTTGTAGTTTATCTAATTCTTCAATTACAGCATAAGCTATTTGCTCACTTAGATCAGCTTCGGGACTAGTAATAGAAAGGGTAAATAATGGAGATTGTCGATCACTGGTAATAGCAATGATACTTTCACTGATTATATTTACCGCCTTACTAATTATTTTATTAGAATCAGATTTATCATAATCAATCGGATCCATAAGAATATTTAATAAAGTGGTTTTTTGATCAAATTTTTCAGAATCAAATTTTCTATTGAGGATTGTTTTAGCAAGAGTGCGGCTTGTAACAATTTTGGGATACATTTCTACTGAAAGGAAGTCCGCATTCTCAAACTGTGATGGAATTGATATTCCAAAACTGCTCGCAAAGCTAAGCAAATTCGAATTGCTTCCACTACTTCCGAATGTCGGAGAAATAGTAGCCGTTGATGTGAACATTGGTTGAAAAATAAATAATAAATAAATAACAGTAAGTATCACAGTCAAGATAGGAGTATAAATGACCCACTTAATGTTTTTCGCTAAAGCTAAAAATAGATCTGAAATGGAGTATGCTTCCTCTTGTTTAAATGTATTTGTCGAAGTAGTAATATTCATAAAGTAAATTTCCTTTGATACTAGCGTGTTACAAGATAATATACCATAACTACTGATGAAACAATAGATGCAGTATCACGTAGAAATTCATTCAAAATAAATGGTTCCCTTTCAGGCTTTGGATTTACTATTATTGTTGTTCCTTCTTTAACCTTAGGATTAGGATGGAATAATTGCTGCTTATACGGTTTAACGTCACCATTGGCGTAGATAATTAATATATCTCTTTTATTGCCACTTGGTTGAATCCCACCTGCTGAATTTATATAACTCTTAATGCTACGTCCCTGAAGATATGTTAGTAATCCAGGATTATATACACTTCCCTTGACTTCTACGACCCCGGGTTTTTCTTCTATAAAAATTGAATCACCAGCCACAAGACTTAATGAATAATCATCCCATATCACTTGTAGTGTATCTCTAGTTATTTTTGTACCTTCTAAGAATGCTTTATTTGTTAGACCACCAGCACGATCAATTATAGATTGTAAAGATTCTTTATTATGTGTTAAAGCATAAACCCCCGGGTGATTTACTTGTCCTGCTATTTTTACGTTATTTGTTGTTTGCAAATTAATATTTGCTCGCACAATAACGATATCGTTATTAGCCAATTTTATGTTTGAAATCGTATTATTTTGTAAATAATTTTTCAAATTAGTTTTTATGGTTTCATTATATAAGCTTTTTTCATTTTTTCTTATTATATCAACTTCGTCTAAATACATTGTTTTAATAAACAGCGAATCTTCTAGTCCACCAGCAAGTTTCAATAGATCCATCAAGGTCATATCATTTGTGAACTTATACGTTCCTTCTTTTTTAACCTGTCCCAATATTTCAACTTCGTTTGATGATTCAACTATTGAGTGAATTTGGATTTGATCACCATCTTGCGCATAAATTGCATCTAGTTGATTTAAATTTAATAAGAATTGTTTAACAACAGATTCATTCTCACTTCGCTCCTCTAATGGGAGAATCCTTTTTAGAGTAACTTGTTGTGAAGCGTTGTATTTTAGTCCTCCCGAATAATTAATTAGTTGCATAAGAGTTTCTTGCCCATAGGACTCATAAATGCCCGGTCTGTAAACAGCGTCGTGAATTTCAATTGTAGATTTTCTGACAGGTATGACAACTACATCGTTTTCACGAAGTTGTATATTGTTATTAAGATTTCCATTCAGTATATAATCGTAAAGATCTAATTCTGTAATAGTTTCCCCGTCTCGTTTTATTATTATATTGCGCAGACTGCCGGTTGTTTTAACACCGCCGGCTTGAATGAGCCCAGTAATAATAGATGAAAAAGGATGAATCAAATAAAATCCCGGAGTATTTACTTCTCCAATAAAATGTACATTTATTGCTTTGGTTGCATTTAATGTTATTTCAATAAACGAAGAAGGATTTTCACCCCTCAAGGTGGCAAAACTTTGTTTAAACTTATTTTTTATAGACTCTCGTGCATTGCTTGCCTGTTTACCGGCTAATTCTATTAATCCAACACGCTCTATATAGATATTACCATTCCGGTTAATTGTATAGAGATTATTTAATAGAGCTTCTCCCCATAAAGAGATTTCTAATTCATCTCCAGGACCGAGAATATAATTATCGGGAGCAGGTAGATTTTGCCAAAATGCCATCGAATCTCTTTGAGTGAAAATATTATATCCAAAGTATGCAAGTGAAGTATCAGGATTAAAACCGAATAATTCCATTACGGAGGTATCTCCGTTAGTTTCGTGCAACCATTGGACGTATTCTGTTATAGATTTCCAATCACCTTTTTTTGAATGATATTTTAGTTTTGGTGTTGTAATAGTCGTTTGGTTGGTAAAATCAGTTTGTTGGTTTGCAGTCCTACTAAATGGACTTTCCTCTTGCATAGTTCTGCTATCACCCTGCCGAAGTAATTTCTGCAAAGCTTGCAATTCCTGACTGGACTGTCCAAATACTGAACTGCAAATTATTGCAAATAAAAAAAATATTATAAGATAGGATTTATTGTTGTAGATCATTAAGTGTCCCTATTAAATAATTATAGTGAGTATATTAGTTAGATTTAAAAATAATTTTCATAAAAAGCAATGTTCAAGTTACATTAACCGAAAAGCAAAAAAAACACTCCTTTAAATTTGTTTTGTATTTACTTACTACGTACACCTTTAAAGATGATATTTTTGATAATTAATATTGCGTATTTAATATCAGTTTTAATTGGTGATTTTTCTTTTTGTTTTAAATATTTCCATTCGCTGTCAAATATCTCATTTAAATTATTGGGTAGATCAGCATAATATGGTGGTAAAATTCCCGGTTTAAATTGTGTTCGGTATTCTTGAAGATCACGAGGGTATAAATTAAAGTAATGTTCACTAATAGCCCTTACACCAACTAAATTTAATCGTCCTTGTAACCAATCATAAAGCTGAGGCAATTCATCAATCCAATATTTTCGCATCAATTTCCCCCAACGTGGTATACGTGGGTCATTATTAAATTTACCGGAATTATCTAATTTGTAATCTTGATAGATATCTTTTTGTAAATATTCACTATAGGGATACATTGTCCTGAATTTATGGATTGTAATAAGTTTTTTATTAAGTCCAATTCGATCTAATTTTACTATTGGTTTAAATGATGGATTCTCGTCAGATGAAATTGTTTTTACTTTCTTTGCTATAAAATATAATCTTTCTTGAATAAATTGATCACTGATAATTGTAAATCCGCAAAAATTTAATCTTCCATAAAGTTCAGATTTTGATATTGATCTATTAATGCCCTTAGTAATTATAAAATATAATATATTTATTTTCGGAAGTTTTGGTATAATGCGGTTTATGAGAAAATGAATTGGATAGAAAATAGTAAACATTAACTTTGGCATTTTGCTACGTAATCGAGTGTATACTGTCTCGAGTGGAAGCAAATATCCAACCAAAAATCCTCCTGTTATTATTTTATTATGGCAGAGGATTAAATATCGGTTCAATTTTCGTATATCATTCACCTTATGTAGATTAATTAATAATTTTCTTGATGCATCATTTAATATTTCAATGTTTTCAATGGAAGAAGTTGATATTATAGTACTTGAAGCGTGTTTGATCTCTACATTTTTTAATTTATCTTGGAGGAATGTAATAAGTTTTTCTTTATTGGCTAATGAGCTAATTTGATTAATAATCGAGATGAGATTTGTGTCAACATTGAAAGTATCTTGATCGATATTTTTATTAATTGACACCTTTTGAATATTCTGTAATAGATCAAATTGCCCTTCTACATTCGATTTTATGTAATCTATATCAACACTTTTTTCTGCCTTAATATAATAAAAGTATAAAACCTGAATAAGTATCTCACACACAGTAAATGATATAATTGTCCCAAATAATAGAAATCTTGAAAGAAGTTCAGCGTGGAAGAAATAGAAAAATCCGGCTGAAATTAAGAACATGATTATACCCGATTTTACAAATGGTGTGATATGATAATAAATATTAGTTGTTTTATTGATTATATACTTATTCGTTAATAATAGTGCAATAAGCCATGATGTAAATAATAGTAAAAGTATATGTTCACTCCAGGAGTAAAAATATATATCTCCGGTTTTGATAAAAACAATGAAAAAGTAAGTAAAAATTAATAATAAGGCACCCCCTAACATTAATTTATTGTTTATATTAACCGGATTGTATCTTATTGCACTTTTTGCCATCTCATGAACTTTAAATTTAGTATTTGGAATTGTTAATCGAACTGTACCTACAATAAATAATTCCAGAAACATTGGGATAATATTTATTTTAATAATAAATAGTCTTGAGACGTTGTTTAAGTCGGTAATTGCAATAATACTAATTGTAAATAAAAGAGCAAGAGTGGTTGACCAAATGATCGACTTAATAAAAATTATAAATTGTGACTTGATAGCCGCTGAATACTTGTCATTATATAATGATGTGATTAACCAAACAGATATGTGAACTATAAATAATACTAAATATATATCTTTTGGAAGGATAGAGACAAATTTGTTATAATTAAAAAATCCAAATGTTAAGACTACAATTAATAGATCAAGGAAGAGTAAAGTATATTTTAATTTTTTCAAAATTCTTTGACTATTTAAAATTATACTGATATTCAGGATTGTTTTTCATTATTTTGACGCTTCTTGGATAATTTTCAATAAACCACACTAAAAAAGATGTTACATCAATTTTATCTTTTAACATCTTCTCTTGACGCCGTTGCCACACTTCTTTGAGTTTAGGAATTTTTAATAATTCGTCAATCTTTTGCAATAGTTTATCAAGTTCTGATGTTTTGATACCGTAGGTAAGACCATATTTATGTTCTAATTCTTTCAAATATCCGAGTTTTCCCACAAAATCGTTAAATCGCAATGCTGGAATACCCAGAACTGCTGCCTCTGCAGCCATAGTTTGACTATCACCGATGTACATTTTTGCGAATGCTAAAACATGATGTATATCAATTGGGTTGATATTTAGTCGATATTTTTCAAATTTGGGTTCTAAATGTCTTTCTGAAGTAATATAAATATTCCCATGTGGTTTTAGTATGTCAATCGTTTTTTTTGCGATTGTGGAGTTTATTCCCGTTACTCTTCTATCATGATGAGCGGATAATTGGGCAAACCGTAGTATGAAATAAGGTTTATTGATTGGTAAATACTTTTCTACTTTATTTTTATTTGGGATGAAATATTTTGGATGAAGATATGCAAGTTCATGATATCCGTTATAGCTAATTGTCTTATTTTGCCAAGAGGAATTATTGCATGCCATAGGTGATAATATTTTTGTTGAGAAGATGTAGGATAAATAAGAATAAAATGGAATAGCTTTAGCATCATCTTCATTAACGTTGATTGATGGAATATTTAAAATCTTGCCTACATGGCATATCGCTACTGAAGTACCTATGAGTATATCCGGCTTATATTTTTTGCACAGAATTCCAAGTTTAATATCTTGAGTTACTGTACTATAAACTAACCCCCTAAAAGTATTGCTTCGTCCAAAGGGAAGTAAATTATGAAATTCTAATTTTGACTGAATTAGTAATTGTTGCAATAAATCCTTTTTCTTTATCAAGATATTTATCTGGTGTTTTTTTTTGAATAATATCTTAATAGTATTAATAAATAGGTGAAAATGAGCGGGATGTCCTAAATGAAATAGTATTTTCATTTTAAATATGATAGTGCTAAAAACATCCATGCTTGACTCCAGCGCATGTATGATATTCTATTTGTATGAGTTCTGAATTTTTGATAATAAAAATAACCCTTTTTATCTTGCATATTATTTATAGTCCAATTAGCGATAATATTAGCAAAATTTGATGCATCCGGGTGGTAATCACATAATCTACTAAAGGTAATAATTCCTTGAGCCTGATTATGAATATCTATTGGATACTGCTTAGGAACTCTCCAGAATGTCCTTCCATTTTCAGAAAACTGGTTTTGGCGGTAATATTCTAAACCAAGCGTAAGAGAATTTTCCCATTCTTGGTTTTGTATATTAGTGTAAGTTGAAATGTTAAAAATACTTTCAAGTATATATCCCTGATGAAAATCAATTTGCATCCGTTCATTCCCGCTATCAGGATTTTTGCTATAATCCCAAACACCGTTATCTTTTTGTCTTTTAATGACATAATCAACTGCTGATTTTGCCATCCTCTTTGAGTCTTTATCGCCATTAAATTTAGAATTGATAGCTAACACTTCTGCACCTAATAAGCTCGCATTGTAACATATATCACGCTTAATAGGAGTATAACTAATGCAAATTCCCATATTATCTTTTGTCCATTCAAGGTCGTTAATAATAAAATTCGCAGCGCTTGATATAACATCCAATGCTGAAATATCATTAGTAATTTTATAGTATTCAACAATTCCGCGCAACACAAATCCTGTTACTACTGACGAAGGAATGCAAGAGTCTATGTATTTTGAGGAACTTGCCCAAGGAAAATTATAACCCCAGCAAATGCCTGAATATCCTTTCGAGTAATTATTAACTAACCAATTATAAAAATATTTTGCTTTTTCAAGGTACTCTTCATCTTCAGTTTTTTTATAAAGTATTGAATATGCTTGTAAGAATAATCCCATTGCTTTAGGATTATATTCTTTCTTGATACCAATTAGTTGTCGAATATTTATAGGATTTCGTTTTTGGAATTGAGTAGCGAGAAGTGCTCCGTATTTTCCGAATAATTTTAATGGCATCCATGAATTTATCGTATCATAAGGATCATAACCCTTATAATCTTCTTTTATTAGATAATTTTCTAATCGATTGAATGAGTCTTTGATATTCAATTATTACTAACCATTTTTTAATATAATTTGATAATTTTTCATTATTTTTAACTGCTTTTATGGTGTGGTTTATAGAAAATTATCCAAAAAGTGTTAGGACAATGAAAGATAATCCTGAATATCAATATAATTTTAAATAGTTAATCTCAGTTTTTACTATTTAGTAAATTTAGATTTCATCTAACTTTTTTGCAAAATTATTAACAATCGGCAGGATACTAAATGATAATAAAAAAACAAAGAATTCCAATATTTGAGATAATTTGTTTAGGCATTTTACCCAATTTTATGAAAATACTTATTTACAGGTTAAGGGGATATAAAATCGGTAAAAATGTCAAAATTGGATTTGGATCTGTTATCTCAGGTCATCAAGTAAACATTGGCAGAAACTGCAAAATTGGAATGTTCACAATTATTAGAGGTCGCAAAATCAATTTTGGGAAATATATTCAGATTGGATCATTCACAATAATTGACACAGAGAATATTGAGATTAATGATGATGCTAGAATAAAAGACAGAGTAATAATCGGCGGATTAAAAACCCCAGAATCATTAATCAGGCTTGGAAAACGTACAATTGTTATGGAATATTCATTTATTAATCCAACAAAACCAATAATTATAGGAGATGATACAGGTATTGGGGGACACTGTCTACTATTCACGCATGGTTCTTGGCTATCAGAGTTAGACGGCTTCCCTGTTACCTTTGCACCTATTACTCTTGGGAATAATGTATGGTTACCTTGGCGTGTGTTTATAATGCCTGGTGTGAAAGTTGGAAATAATGTGGTCATCGGAGCCAATTCATTAATATCAAAAAGAATATCTTCTAATGTTCTAGCTGCAGGAAGTCCAGCAAAAATCATTAAAAGTAATTACCCCACTCAATTAAATAAAAAAGAAAGAATCGAAAAGTTCAACCGGATTAT
>JBHPEE010000065.1:0-10784 GCA_042577295.1 Fidelibacterota bacterium
GTGTAAGTGCTTTTCAATTACATTTTAGCTCTAAAAATATACATACACCAGGCGATAGACCGGATGTATTAGTAGCAATGAATCCGGCAGCCCTTAAAGGGCATTTAGACGATTTAGAGCCCCATGGGATTATTTTAGCAAACTCAGATGCATTTAACGATAAAAATTTACAATTGGCGGGTTACAAAACAAATCCATTAGAAGACAGTTCATTAGTTAACCAATATGAAGTTTACGCCATCGGGATGACGGATTTGGTTGTAAAGGCATGTGAGAATATTGATATTTCCTCAAAAGACGCTGAAAGAACTAAAAATATGTTTGCCTTAGGTCTTTTATTTTGGATGTATAATCGCAATCCTGATACTACAATCCAATGGCTACAGAAAAAATTTATAAATAAACCGGGTATAATAGAAGCCAATACACGTGCCTTGAATGCAGGATATAACTATGGTGACACAACCGAAATGTTCACCGCACGTTACACAGTTGAAAAAGCCACTTTGCCACCCGGGAAATACCGCAATATTAATGGTGCTTACGCGATTAGTTTAGGTTTGTTAGCCGCAGCAGAGAAATCAGGTTTGCCACTCTTCTTTGGCGGATATCCGATTACACCTGCCTCGGAAATATTACATTTTCTGGCAAGTTATAGGAATTTCGGAGTAAAAACTTTCCAAGCAGAGGACGAAATTGCGGGGATTTCTTCTGCAATTGGAGCGGCATTCACTGGTAATTTAGCGTGTACAGCAACATCGGGTCCGGGAATGGCACTAAAAACTGAAGCAATTGGTTTAGCGATTATGGCTGAGTTACCGTTGGTTATAGTCAATGTGCAACGTGGTGGTCCTAGTACCGGATTGCCGACTAAAACAGAACAATCCGATCTTTTTCAGGCTATTATGGGAAGAAATGCTGATGCTCCTTTGCCGGTAATTGCTCCATCAACTCCAGGGGATTGTTTTTATGCTGCTTTCGAAGCAAGTCAGATCGCGATAAAATACATGACTCCTGTAATTGTTCTTGCGGATGGATATCTTGCCAACGGTTCAGAACCATGGCCGATTCCTAAAATGGACGAGCTACCCAAAATCGATGTAAAATTTGAAACAGAATATAATGGAGATGAAAAATATCTTCCATATAAAAGGAATAAGCAAACTTTAGCACGCCCTTGGGCAATACCTGGAACCCCCAACCTTGAGCATCGCATAGGCGGATTAGAGAAAGAAGATATTACCGGTAATGTTAATTATGAAGCTGATAATCACCAGGTAATGACAGCTTTACGTCATCAGAAAATAGCAAATGTCGCCAACGATTATCCTCCTACAAAAGTATTTGGAAAAGATAAAGGAGATATGTTAATTCTAACTTGGGGAAGCAGTTTTGGTCCTGGGCGAGTTGCTACCGAAAGGCTGCATAAAGAAGATCTTAAAGTAAGCCATGTCCATTTACGTTATATGAATCCATTACCAATTGACCTGGGTGGAATTCTTAAAAAGTTTAAGCATATACTGATACCTGAGGTTAATATGGGTCAGCTTCGAACAATAATCAGATCTCAGTATTTAGTGGATGCCAAGGGGCTTAATTTAGTTAGGGGTCGTCCAATTCGAGCTAGTATGATTGTCAACAGTGTTAAGAAAATTTTAGGTATATAGATGTCTGATATTAAAACAATTAAACCCTTAGATTTAAGTCGCATGGATTTTGTTACTGACCAATCTGTAAAATGGTGTCCAGGTTGTGGTGATTATTCTATACTTAAACAAGCTCAACGAGTGATGCCTGAACTGGGTGTACCAAGAGAAAAATTCTTATTTATTAGTGGCATAGGTTGTTCAAGTAGATTTCCGTATTATATGAATACTTACGGTTTTCATACTATTCATGGAAGAGCAGCTGCTATTGCATCAGGAGCAAAACTTGCTAATCCCGATTTGTCAGTTTGGGTAGTAACGGGTGACGGCGATGGTTTATCAATTGGTGGTAATCATACGATCCATTTATTGCGTAGAAATCTCGATATAAACATTTTATTATTTAATAATAGAATTTATGGTTTAACAAAAGGTCAATATTCACCAACATCTGAACTTGGAAAGGTAACTAAATCAACGCCGTTAGGATCTTTGGATAGACCATTTAATCCTACATCATTGGCTCTTGGTTCTCAAGCTACTTTTGTAGCTCGTACAATTGATCGAAGTCCGAAGCACATCCAGGATGTTTTAAAGAGCGCATACGAACATAAAGGTACTTCCTTTATAGAAATTTATCAGAACTGTAATATTTTTAATGACGGTGCTTATGAAAATTTGACCGATAAAGCTGTTGCACCAGATAATGTAATACAATTAGAAAATGGTAAACCAATGATTTTTGGAAAGAATAATAATTTAGGAATACATCTTGATTGTAATACTCCAAAGATCATCAATCTTGATGAAGACGATAATGTAAGTATCGATGATGTACTGGTTCATGACGAGAAGGATATTGTAATTGCATCAATGTTGAGTTCCTTGACTTATGATGATAATTTCCCAACACCAATTGGTATTATTTATGCCATAGACGCCCCTATTTATGAGAATTTATTGCAAGATCAAATTAACAGCGCAATTGACAAGCAAGGAAAAGGTGATATGGATTCACTCCTGAATTCCGGAAATACCTGGGAAGTAAAATAATTATTTTAAATGGAGTAAATAATGAGTTTTAAATTAGAAATAGATCGTTTTCGTGATGCGGTTACGGAATTAATTCGTAAAGCGGCAACACAATTACCCGCAGATGTGGTGAACACAATGGAAAATGCGCGAGATAGCGAGGAGAAAGGAAGCCCGGCAAAATCGGTATTAGATTATATGTTAAAAAATGCTGATGCCGCACGAGTAAATAGTACACCTATCTGTCAGGATACAGGTACACTAATTTTCTTTGTCACAATTCCAGAAGGAGTTTCTCTCAGAAAAATTGAATCAGCAATTGCTGATTCAGCGCGTATTGCAACTCAAAAATCATACTTACGACCAAACGCAGTTGATTCGGTTACCGGGAAAAATTCCGGTGATAATACAGGAATCATGGCACCTTATTTTCATTATGAAGAATGGGATGAACCAACCATCAAGGTTGAATTAATGTTGAAGGGCGGTGGTTGCGAAAATGTGTCTGATCAATATAAGCTACCAGATGGAAAATTAAAAGCGGGCCGCAATTTAGATGGTGTATATAAATGTATTATTGACGCAATCAATAAAGCGCAAGGATTGGGATGTGCACCTGGTGTAGCTGGAATTGGAATTGGCGGAGATAGAGCTACAGGGATGGTTGTAGCCAAAAAACAACTTTTCCGTAAATTAAATGATGAAAATTCAGATCCGGAATTAGCAAAACTTGAAAAAAGATTATATACTGATTTAAATAAATTAGGTATCGGTCCAATGGGATTCGGAGGCTTAACGACAGTTTTAGGTGTTAAAGTTGGTGCAGCACACAGGTTACCGGCATCATTCTTTGTATCGCTTGCTTATTCATGTTGGGCTGATCGACGTTGTGCAATGCATTTTACAGAAAGTGAGGTAAGCTATGATTAAGATTAATTTACCGGTCAGCGAAGCTGATATCAGAAAATTAAAAATGGGTGATGAAGTATCATTAAATGGTATTATGCTAACTGGAAGAGATTCTGCTCATACCTGGTTATTAAATGAAAAACCTAAAGAAGTCAGAGAATTATTAAAAGATAGTGTAATATATCATTGCGGACCGGTTGTAAAAAAGGTTGGTGATGAATGGCACTTTGTTGCGGCAGGACCCACAACATCAATTCGTGAAGAACCGTTCCAAGGTCCGGTTATTAAAGAATACGGAATACGCGGCGTGATGGGCAAAGGCGGTATGGGCGAAAAAACATTGCAAGCATTGAATGAGCATGGAGCGGTCTATTTACATGCTGTTGGCGGTGCCGCTACTTTACAGGCACAGGCTGTAAAAAAGGTTCACGGTGTTCTAAAATTAGAAGATTTCGGAGTACCGGAAGCAATGTGGATAATTGAAGTAAAAGATTTCCAAGCCGTTGTTACGATGGATTCCCATGGCAATTCTTTGCATAAAACAATTAAAGCAGGTTCAGATAAAATTGCCAACGAATTAATTGGGATATAGTAGATAGACAAGTAAAATATTTGGCACTAAATTATCGGGATGTTATTTCATTACTTATAGATAATAACATCCCGAATTTTTTATGAGAACATTTTCTGAAATTTTAAAAAATCAAGATCCCAAGGAATGGAAAGGAATTTTCCGATTATCATTTAAAATAGTCGGTGTAGGAATAATTGCCGGGTTACTTATAGTTTTTATCCTTTCAAGGGGACTGCCTTCAATTGAACAATTAGAAAATTTTAATCCTGATTTGGTTACGCAAATATTCTCCCGAGATAGTGTTCTTATAGATCAATTATTTCAAACAAAGCGCGTCTTTGTAAATGTTGAAACGATGCCAGACTATATGAAAAATGCTACAGTTGCTTCAGAGGATAAGCGTTTTTACCAACATTGGGGATTGGATTTTAGGAGTTTTCTTAGAGCTGCCGCTATTAATATTGCTTCTTTAAGTTATGAGCAAGGTTTCAGTTCCATAACACAGCAGCTTGCGAGAAATTTATATGAAACCATTGGATTTAAAAATTCTATATGGAGAAAAATAAAAGAAATAATTACTGCTATTCAAATTGAACGAACATATACAAAAGATGAAATTTTAGGTATGTATTTGAATACTGTTCACTTTGGGCACGGTACCTATGGAGTGCAGGCGGCTGCAATAAAATTCTTTGGTAAAGATGCAAGCGATTTGACTCTAAGTGAAAGTGCCATGTTGGTTGGTGTCCTTCCCTCTCCGGCATCCTATTCACCAATTAATCATTGGGATAGAGCTGTGACGCGTCGAAATATTGTATTGAATCTAATGTTAGGACAGAGATACATAACTGAAGCTGAAAGAGATACGGCCTTAACTATAGTTGAATTAAATGTTTTTGAATCAACGGACAATAGTTTTGCTGCCTATTTTGTCGAGTATATACGTCGTTATCTAGAAAAAGAGGATGACAAATTAGATGTAAATATTTATCGTGATGGATTAAGAATTTATACAACGCTTGACTCCCGCCTTCAGCGAATAGCGGAAAAAGTATCTCGAGAACAAATTAAAATAAATCAACAAAGATTCAATGATCAATTATTCAATGATGAGGAACTGTTTTCCAGTTTAGTCGATTTTAATAAATATCCTATTGAAACGGTAAAAATGATGATGCGCGGTGAAATACCACTTCATAAAGAATTGCGGAATAAATTACTTGTTCAAACAGCATTTGTTGCTTTGGATCCAAAAACAGGAGCAATTCTTGCCATGATTGGTGGAAGACCTGACTATCACGATCAATACAATCGGGCTACACAAGCCGTACGGCAACCAGGTTCAGTATTTAAACCGTTTATTTACACTACCGCTATAGATAACGGATATCCAGTTACCGAACAATTGTTAAATCAGCGGGTGGTATTAAACAGACAAGATGGTTATGGGGAATGGATCAAATGGATGCCGCGGAACGATGATGAATCAACCGGCGGTCTGACTACATTACGTGAAGGATTGCAGAGATCATTAAATTTAATATCAATTAGAATGGTTCAACAAAAATTGGCACCTGCTGACCAAATAAAGAATACTGCTAAGCGAATGAAATTCACAACTCCAATTTTGCCGGTAGATGCAATCGCTCTTGGTGTATCAGAAGTATATCCGATAGAAATTGTGGCAGCTTATGCGACTTTCTCAAATAATGGAGTTTACTCTAAACCATTTGCAATTACACGAATTGAGGATAGGCTTGGAAATGTAATAGCTGAATATTTTCCAGAACAAGAGGAAGTATTAAACGAACGAACTGCTTATGTTGTTACAAGCCTAATGGAGTCCGTGGTAAATAAAGGTACTGGTGCCCGATCTCGTTGGGCATATAATTTTTATCGACCTGCAGCAGGTAAAACAGGAACATCTCAAGATTTTCGTGATGCATGGTTTGTTGGTTTTACTCCACAGATAGTAGCAGGAACTTGGTTTGGTATTGATGGTCCGCCAATTGTTAGTTTGGGCGATAAGCAATTTGGTAATTTGGCAGCTTTACCGGTTTGGGCAAAATTTATGAAAGCTGCCCATGATACTTTAGAATTACCGGTAGAAGAATTTATCCGTCCTGAGGGAGTATTAGAAGTAGAGATATGTTCAGATTCAAAAAAACTACCCACATCGGGCTGTCCGGTTGAAAAAGAAATATTTATTATTGGAACTGAACCAGTAGATAGCTGTGATTTACATCGTATATATTAGTTATTATAAATAATAATAGTTGCCAACAAACAAGATTATTAATCTAAGAAAAGTTTGTGATCAACCTTGTTTTCACCAATCTGAAAACAATCCTTAAGTAAAATCTCAGCAACAATCATTTTATTACTGTCAGAATTAAAAAATCTAAGTAATGTATCGTCTTTGTTAACCATGTCGCCGATTTTTTTCTCAAATTGTATACCGGCTGTTGGATCCACGATATCGGAAGTTTTTTTCCTGCCACAGCCCAATTCTATTGTGGATAAACCAATTTCATAAGTATCCATACTTTGGATATAGCCGGTTTTTTCTGCTCTTAATTCATTATTATAACAAGGTTGATGTAATTTATTATAATTGTCCATATCTTGAGGATTCCCACCTTGAAATTCGACCATTTCTATGAATTTTTGGTAAGCTTTTCCATTTGATATTAATTCCTTTTGTAATGCAATAGCTTCTGAATGAGTTTTGGATAATCCCGCTTGTAATATTATTTTAGCTCCAAGTTCAAAAGTGACTTGCATAGTATCATCGGGACCGTTTCCTTTTAATCCATTGATGGATTCCTGCACCTCGCACCAGAGTCCAGCAGTTTTCCCGAGAGGCTGTTCCATGCTAGTATAGACCACATCTGTATTAATATTAAATGATTTTCCAATCCTTGTAAGTGAATCACCAAGCTTATGCGCATCATCGATATTTTTCATGAAAGCACCGTTGCCAGTTTTAACGTCCAATACTAATCCTTGAATTCCTTCAGCAATTTTTTTACTCATGATTGATCCGCTGATCAATGGGATAGACTCCACGGTTCCGGTAACATCGCGAAGAGCGTACATTCTACGATCAGCCGGACATATCTCTTTTGTTTGTCCTATCATTGCTATTCCAATTGAATCAACTTGTTTGCGAAAATCATCTAGATTTATATCGACTTTAAATCCAGGGATTGTTTCAAGTTTGTCGAGAGTTCCACCGGTATGACCGAGACTCCTACCGCTCAACATCGGAATTGCAATTCCAGCTGCTGCCAATAATGGTCCAAGTATAATTGAAACTTTATCACCAACACCACCAGTGCTATGTTTATCGGCAACGTAGTTGCTGTGATGCGTAAAATCCATTCTTTCTCCGGAGTTCAACATTACGTCAACCAGAGCTGATATTTCGGAATCTGTCATACCATTAAAGAAAATTGCCATCAACAAGGCCGACATCTGATATTCGGGAATTTCTCCGCTGAGATAATTATTAATAAAATCCTTTATTTGCGCATGTGATATTTCATATCCGTTCCGTTTTTGCTTAATAATTTCCGAAGGTATCATATTTTCCTACTTCTTTCGATTTAAAAATGATGGCCACTTAATACGTAATGGAGTATGTTCTCTAACCGTTCTAAATGTTAGATAAAATGCAATTATAAATAAAGCTACATTTGGAGCCCACATGCCAACTTCTGGTGATACGATATTTCGATCAGCCATTTCTTCGCCACCAATTAACAGTAAATAATAAATTAAGAAAAATCCAAAGCTTAAACTCATTCCTACTACAAATCCTCCTTTACGGGCTAAAACCCCCAGTGGAGCGCCTAATAAAACAAACAAAATACAAGCAACTGGTAAGGAGAATTTTTTATGAATTTCAACTCCATATTTATTAATACTTTTCTGATAACTATTCAGCAAGTTGAATTCATTGGTCATTTGCCGTTCCAATGTTTTTATCTTACGCGTTGTAGTGTTAGTTTGAATTTGAGATAATGATGTATCCTGATCTATATCTAACTGATAATCGGACAAATCCGATAATGTTTTTTTTAGTGTTTTTGGAACAATAGAATCACCCATTACTTTAAAATAATTATTACCCATCCGTTGCCAAACGCTGCTAACTCTATCTTGATAACTATTCTTCCTTTCAAACATCATTGGAATTGTCATTTCTCGATCTGTTCGGTTGGATGTATCGCGTCGCATTAGTAGTAGATCATCCACAGGTATATTTATTTTATGTTTCGAAAATTGGATACGGCGATATTCACCAAAATCTTTAATATCCAATTCATGTATTTCACCGTTAAAAAGAGTTAGAATCAGTTCGTTGCCGATTGTTTCAAGTTTACCGGTTTTTGAATAAATACTGGTTTGTCTATCACGACTGGTTTTGCTAAAAATTCGTACATCTTCCATGATCTCGCCGTTTTTACCGCCGATTATCATACCGTAGTTCGGTAAATCGCCGATAAAATGACCTGGGTCAATGCTCATAACGGGTCTTTTTCGGTAAATATCACCGGATAAAATTCTGGCTCTAAAATTCATTTCAGGTAAAACAAAATTATTGAAATAAAGTAGCAGTAAACATACAACTGTACCAAATAATAATCCTGGCCTAATTATTTTTAAGAAACTAATTCCGGCTGCTCTCATTGCGGTAATTTCATTGTCCTCGGATAATCTCCCAAATGTCATTAACGTTGCAATTAATACGGCCATCGGTACCGCTAAAGCGACAATCCAAGCTAAGTTTAGAAATAAATATTCAAATATTGTAAATGCATCAATACCTTTACCAAGGAAACGATCAATTGCACGTAGTAGAAATTGTACGAATAGGATAAATATTATCACTAACAAAGAAAATATGAATGGCGAGAGCATTTCTTTGATGATATATCGACGTAGTAAGCGCATAGTGAAAGTTACAATTCGTGAACTGATTTGAAAAAGCTATTTGATAGAGTTTCAAAGATGTTTTTAATTATTATAAGTTCAACTTGATTAGAAGAAAAATCACATTTAATTTTCGCCGCTCATTTTAGAGCCGAATGGTGGGAGTAGCTCAGCTGGTTAGAGCTCCTGGTTGTGGTCCAGGTGGTCGTGGGTTCGAGTCCCATCTCTCACCCGCCATTTTTCGGGGTGTAGCGCAGCCCGGTTAGCGCACCTGCTTTGGGAGCAGGGGGTCGGAGGTTCAAATCCTCTCACCCCGACATCATAATCCTCTTCAGTAAGACTAGTTTATTGAGGGGGATTTGTTGTTTATATAGCAAAGCGATTTCATAATCACTAGGTCAAACGAAGTCAAATAAAGTCAAATAATACCTAATTAGGGATACACTTTTTAGGGATACGTTTCATTTTTTCAACCATTTTCCAAATTTCAACTTACTTAGATGGGGGTAGGGACTTGAGGTGAGATAAGCTCACATACAATCTCAAATAATTTTTAGGAAAATTTAAGATATAATCGACATTGTGGATACACTTTTAGTGGATGCAAAACTATTTATAGAAATGTCTCACGAAGAAAGAATAGCAGTGTAGCGGTGCCCTCTTAAGATAGAGCCAAGGAATGATATCTATAAGGCATTAAGTCTTTTGACAATATCGCCAGCAGAAAAACTTTTTTCTTTTCTATAACTATCGGATAATAATTGGAATAATACTATTTCAGATGTGTTAGATAGTATTTCATTTAATTTTCGGATATAAAAAATCTTAATAATTAGTTTTGCGAAAAAGAACATTGCAATCGTAAACAAGATAATTAAAAATGCACGAAAAGGGTAATGGTTAAAAAGGGCGATTGCGGGGAACCATAAAAAGACAAGCATTCCACATCCCCACAATCCTAAACTAATTTTATACATATATTTAATACCTTTTGCATATCCATCCTTAAACCGTTTTTCCATAACATTTTTTGAAAAATGGCTGCATTTTGGACACAGTACTCCTTTGTCCTCATTAAAACTATCTTCTTTTTTTCTCTTTTTGCTAAAGTCGGGTGAACCAATGAATGTACTTTCAGTAGCTTTAAACTGATATGATACAACCCACTGATGTCCACAGTTTGAACAAATTCGATTTTGCTTTCTTGTTTCTTTAACAGTTGTTGCTGTTACTTTGACCATATAGAGCCACAAAAATTTAAATAGTTAACTCTTTGATTGTCAGAGTTTTTGGCGCTCGACCATTAAATTCGCATTGTATGGTTATTTTATATGCCTGAGAATTTCCAGCAGTAATTTCAACAGCATTCGTTACAGCCCCTGGTGCACAGTTTTTAGTACCACTAAATTTTATTGGTACTACTATTATGTAATCCTCGCCTTTCACAACTTCCTTTTCAACTGATTTTTCATTACCTTCACCTATAGTAACTTTTGCTTCAATTTTTAGATTTCCACTACCAGAATTTACTGTGAACCCTACGTAACAATTTTGACCTGATAGAATACCGCTTGAGTAGCTATAGGTACAAGTATTGCTACTTCTCCAACTTATTGAAATATTATTACCACTTGAGTTGTCATCATCATTTTTTTTATCTTCGCAGGATAAGCAAAGAATTGAAA
>JBHPEE010000066.1:0-10674 GCA_042577295.1 Fidelibacterota bacterium
TAGTAAAACGCCAAAGAGCAATTAATATTAAAATTAAAGCGATGACTGATGCAATTGAAGAAGGCAAAGAGGATGTTACTGCCAAAATAGCTTCAATGTACGATGGCCAACAATATTTACTATACATTTATAAAAGGTTTGATGATGTACGCATTGTGTATATGCCACCTATGGCAATTGGAAATTACGGGGCAGATATAGATAATTGGATGTGGCCACGCCATACCGGCGATTTTGCATTTGCGCGAGTTTATGTATCACCGGAAGGAGTTGGGCGTAAATATGATCCTGAGAATATACCATACCATCCTAAAAAGTGGCTAAAAATTTCAACTCGAGACCTTAACGATGGTGATTTTACAATGATTATGGGATTTCCCGGAAAAACATCTAGATATCGTACATCATCTTCGGTTAACTATAATCGTGAACTCTATTATCCTGAATGGCTTGATCGGGCTGATGATGTAATTAATATATTAGATAAAGCGGGCCAAGACTCACCTAAAGCAGCAATAGCAATCGCCGGAATGCGTAAGGGAATTGCAAATTATCAGAAAAAATATGGTGGCACAATCGTCGCGATGGACAAATTCAATTATCTTCAAAAGACTCTTGAGAATGAAAAAAAATTCAAGGAATATGTTAATTCTAACCGCAAATTAAAAAAGAAATATGGAAAAATTCTTGAGAATATTGAAATACTTTATGATGACCAAAAAACTACTAAAAAACATGATGATATATTATATGCCTTTTCTGGAAAATGGATGGGTACCTTACCAACTGTAGCAAATAATATTTATAATACAGCTAAAGAACGGGAAAAAACAGATTTGGATCGTGATCCCAACTTTTCAGAAGAAGATGTGAAAAGAACTGCTGAAAGACTACATTATCGATATATGGATTATTACGAACCAGCACATAAAGAATTATTCAGATATTATCTCGATCAAGCATATAGGCTACCAATTAATAATAGGATTAAAGGTATTGATGAATTCTTGTCTAAGAATAATATGACTATTGATGAATTTGTTGATTATGCTTTTGAGAATACAAAATTGATTGATGTTGAATATACAAAAACATTGTATGCCTATAAATCGCATGAATTGGAAAAACTTAACGATCCATTTATTGATCTTGCTAGGGCAATTTATAAAGAAAACGAAATCCTTCGAAAACGAGATGAGATTTTTAATGCTGAGATTACTGAGCTTAGTAAAAATTATATGGAAGCTTTACGGTTAATGAGTAATGCAGCTGTTTATCCAGATGCAAATAGCTCATTCCGTTTTACTTACGGCGATGTGGAAGGTTATAAACCGCGTGATGCCGTGGAGTACGCCCCATTCACAACACTTGGTGGTGCAATTGAAAAGGATACAGGTGTAAGTCCATTCGATGTGCCAGCTAAATTGAAAGAATTGTACAAATCACGTGATTATGGTAATTGGGCAGATCCTGATCTAAACGACATACCAATTGCATTTTTGCATTCGACTGATATTACGAATGGTAATAGCGGAAGTCCGGTATTGAATGCTTGGGGAGAAATGATCGGTATTGCTTTTGATGGTAATTTAGAAGCGATGCTTTCTGATTGGAAATTCGATCCTGCAATTCAACGCACCATATCGGTAGATATTCGGTATGTTATGTTTGTTACAGAAAAATATGCAGGAGCAGATTATTTATTGGAAGAAATGGGATTAAAATAAATAAATAAAATAGAAAAAGCCTCTGAGGTATCAGGGGCTTTTTCTATTTCAAGGACAAAAGAACAATATTTTTATCGAATCGTAATAGAATTAACTTATAACATAAATTATCTATGAAATTAATAGTACAATTAGTAGCCATTTTAACAATTGCTTGTCAACTTGTCACAGCACAAGGAATTGATGAATCATATTTAAAATGCTCACGTAGTAGAAACGCTAAAGCGATAATTACAAATTATATCGCTCAAACTTTAGCGCAGAATGAATACGATGTTAATTATTATGATATTGATATAAAAATTGATCCAGAAATGGAAACAATTTCAGGAACAGTAGGTGTCCAAGGTAAATCTCTGATAGCATCTTTAAGTATAGTAGAACTTGATTTAAACTCAGGGTTAAATGTTGAATCCGTAAAAAGTGATCAGGATGTGGAATTGAATTATACACATAATTCTAACCTTTTAACCGTAACATTGGATAATCCGGTTAATAACGGAAATAGTTTCAATATCATTATTACGTACGATGGGACACCACAAGCTTCCGGTTTTGGATCATTTGGATTTAGTCAACATAATGGTCAACCAATGATATGGAGTCTTAGTGAACCGTATGGTGCACGTGATTGGTGGCCCTGTAAAGATACACCAAAAGATAAAGCCGATTCAGTTGATATTTCTCTAGAAGTGCCATCGGAATTAATTGCGGCCTCAAATGGAAAGCTGGTTAATACAGATGTAAATGGAGGTTGGACAACTTATCATTGGCAAGAACGCTATCCGATTGCTACGTATCTTGTTTCGGTGGCAATTCATCCATATAGTGTATTTTATGATTGGTATTATACTCCGACTGATACAATGCGTCTAGAATATTATGTATTCCCTGATCATTTTAACGCAGTTCAAACTACTTATGGTTTAACAAAAGATATGATTGCCGCGATGGCTCAAAGATTCGGTGAATATCCTTTTATTGAGGAAAAATATGGACATGCCGAATTTGTTTGGGGTGGCGGTATGGAGCATCAAACTCTTACTAGCCTAGGTGGATACAGTGAAGGACTTATCGCACATGAATTAGGGCATCAATGGTGGGGAGATATGGTAACTTGCGCCAATTTTCAGCATATATGGCTGAACGAGGGTTTTGCGACCTATAGTGAAGCATTATGGTATGAGATACGTGATAATGATATTCAATCATTACATAATGAGATGGCATTAAATAAGAATTGGTATAGATTTAGGCCAGGTACCATTTATGTTGAAGATACTACAAGTACAAGTAGTATCTTTAGTGGACCATTGTCGTATGCAAAAGCTTCTTGGGTGGTACATATGCTGCGCCATGTGGTTGGTGATTCTGCATTTTTTTCTGGATTAAAGGAATATGGTGATCGCTACCGATTTAAATCTACAGTGACCGAACAATTCCAAGAGGTTATGGAAGAGATATCTGGAAAGGATTTAAATTCATTTTTTCAGCGATGGATATATGGTGAGTTATATCCAATTTATGAAGTTGTATACAATCAATCAGATAGCTATCTTAATTTATTAGTTAAGCAAACTCAAGCGAGTGACATTTTTACAATGCCTATCGATATCAAAGCAACTTTTACTGATAATACACAATATACATGGGTAATTAATAATACTTCCCGAGAACAACTTTTTACATTAAATATCCCTAATGGTAAACAAATATTAGAAATAGAGATTGATCCCGATGAATGGATTTTAAAGGAAGTTGGAGAAATTCGATTAGACACTACAAATAATCTAATAATTGCTGATGATTTTCATTTATTTCCGGTTTTTCCAAATCCATTTAATGCGGAAGTTACTATCCGGTTTTCGTTAAAAAATGAAGCAGAGGTAGAACTCAATATTTTTGATATAAAAGGGAATAATGTTTGGAATAATACCGGTAGATTTACCGCTGGTACTCATTTAATTAATTGGGATGGAAAGAATAAATTTGGAAATAATGTACCAAGTGGAACTTATGTTATTGAAGCCAGTAATGGTGCATTGATCCGAACATGTAAAATGTCATTATTAAAATAGGATAGATGATGAATAATAATTTAGTTGAAAAATTATTTGAATTTGGAGAACCTCTATTAATTATAATAGGGGCTATGTTTATAGGCTGGATATTCAAAAAATTTATTCATGGATATTTAAAAAAATTTGCCAAAAGAACAACTTTCAAAACAGACGATTTATTACTCGAGGCTGTTGAAAAACAGATAATTATTTGGCTGGGATTAGCGGCAATATATTATATAACAAAAACAACCGATTTTCTCCAATCATATTCTACATTCCTTACTAAATTTGTTGTTTTTACATTCATTATTACTATTACTTTTGCGATAAGTAAATTTTTTGTAGGCATGATTGAGGTGTGGTCAGCCAAACAGGAGCGCTCACTTCCTTCGACAAAAATATTTATTAATTTAATCAGGGCAATTATTGGTGCAATAGGTATCTTAGTAGCTTTAGATTTTATCGGTGTTTCCATAACACCAATGTTAACGGCATTAGGTGTTGGGGGATTAGCAATTTCGCTAGCTCTTAAAGATACTCTTTCTGATGTATTTGCCGGACTACACATATTGTTAAGTAAGAAAGTTGAACCTGGTGACTTTATAGAACTAGAATCCGGTCAAACAGGTAATATTACCAATATTACTTGGCGTAACACGACGATTTTGGAAAGGACAAATAATGTTTTTATCGTGCCTAATTCTGTACTATCCAATGCGATCATCAAAAATTACGATACTGTTGACCACGCATTTGCTGTTAAAGTAGTTATCGGAATAGGGTATGAGAGCGATCTTGATTTTGTTGAAGAGGTAACTTTAGAAGTAGCTAATCAAGTTGTAAAAGAAATGGATGTACACGTTAAAGATTTTAAACCTTTCTTACGTTTTTATGAATTTGGGGAATCCAGTATTAATTTTAAGATCTTTTTCAGAGTAAATGAGTTTGGAGTGCAATATGCATTGATTCATAGTTTTATTAAAAAAATAATGCCGAGATATAAAAAAGAGGGGATCAATATTCCATTCCCAATTAGAACACTTTATCATATGAACAAATTAGAAATGGATAGTACATAATATGGATTTATTAATTAAGCCATTCTCTTTGGAAGTTAAAAAAATGTATGAGGAACATTCTCATTTTCACGATGGAGATGCTGGGTTGGATTTATTTGCAATTCATGAACTAACAATTCAAGCAGGAGAATCAGCATTTATCCATCTGCAAATTTCATGTGAGAATTTAGATGGTAAACCATATTTATTAATGCCGCGTTCGAGCATATCGAAAACACCACTAAGACTATCAAATTCGATTGGATTGATTGATGGCGGTTATCGTGGTGAAATAATTGCCGCAGTTGATAATATCAAAGATATTCCATATAAAGTTAATCCCGGCCAGCGTCTATTCCAATTGGTTGCGATGGATGGTTCTTCCGTCCATTTTAAAATAGTAGAAGAGCTAAGTGAGACAGCACGCGGCGTTGATGGATTTGGTAGCACCGGCCAATAAGTTATAATCAGAACATTAATTAGCAGTCTAGGGTTGAGAGTGCTAATTACCCTTGGTAAAATATCATTTTCAATGATAACTTTCACATTGTATTTAATGCAGCTATTTAATAATTCACAATATTGACATAGCAATTGTTCAAAGAATGTCATTTTGGCAAATTTAATAAGTTGGCATAGAATTTGTTGATAGAAACATAAAGCAATTAACAGCTTAAAAAGAATTAAAATTTTAATAAATAGTTAATCAAAAAAGGAGATTAATAAATGGGTTTAAAACTAAAGCCATTGGAAGACAGAGTTGTTGTCGAGCCAAAAGAAGCTGAAGATAAAACTGCCTCAGGTATCATTCTTCCTGATACGGCACAAGAAAAACCTCAAGAAGCAACTGTTGTTGCAATGGGACCTGGCAAAGCAAGTGACTCAGGTACTATTGTAAAGATGACCGTTAAAGTTGGGGACAAAGTACTTTATGGTAAATATTCTGGTACAGAAGTCACCGTAGATGGAAAAGAATATTTAATAATGCGTGAAAGCGATATCCTAGCGATATTATAAAGGAGATATATAATGGCAAAAGAAATTACTTATGATTTAGCAGCGCGTAACGGCCTAAAGGCCGGTGTTGATAAATTAGCTAATGCAGTAAAGGTTACCTTAGGTCCGAAGGGACGTAATGTAGTTATAGAGAAGAAATATGGCGCACCTACAATAACTAAAGATGGTGTTACCGTTGCTAAGGAAATAGACTTAAAAGATAATTTAGAAAACATTGGTGCACAGATGGTTCGTGAAGTTGCTTCTAAAACTTCTGATGTTGCTGGAGACGGGACAACAACCGCCACAGTCCTAGCTCAGGCAATTATTGCCGAAGGAGTGAAGAATGTGACAGCCGGTGCCAACCCGATGTCAATCAAGCGTGGAATTGATGTTGCAACAGCAAAAATTGTGGAAGAATTAAAGAAACAGAAACAAGATGTAGGATCTGATTTTGAGAAAGTTTCCCAAGTAGCCTCAATTTCTGCAAATCAAGATGAAGAAATCGGTCGGAAAATTGCTGAAGCAATGGAAAAAGTTGGAAAAGATGGTGTAATTACTGTTGAAGATAGTAAAACAGCCGAAACCTATCTTGAATTTGTCGAAGGTATGCAGTTTGATCGTGGTTATCTCTCTCCATATTTCGTGACAAATTCCGATAACATGGAAGCAGAATTAGATGATCCTTACTTGTTGGTCTATGATAAAAAAATCAGCAACATGAAAGACTTGATGCCTATTTTAGAAAAAGTAGTTCAAACTGGTAAATCAATCATGATTATGGCCGAAGATCTGGAAGGCGAAGCTTTAGCTACATTAGTAGTAAATAAATTGCGCGGTACTTTTAAAGTACTTGCCGTAAAAGCACCAGGGTTTGGCGACCGTCGCAAAGCGATGTTGGAAGATATCGCCGTTTTAACCGGCGCTACGGTTATTTCTGAGGACCAAGGATATAAATTAGAAAATGCCACATTGGAATATCTTGGAACATGCAAACGTGTTGTATCTGATAAAGATAATACAACAATTGTTGGTGGAAGTGGCGAAACAAGCAAGATCAAAGCCCGCATCAATGAAATTAAAGTACAGATTGATAAAACTACTTCTGATTACGACCGTGAAAAATTGCAAGAGCGTTTAGCAAAACTTTCTGGCGGTGTTGCCGTTCTATATGCCGGTGCCCCGACTGAAGTCGAGATGAAAGAAAAGAAAGCTCGCGTAGAAGACGCCTTACATGCAACCCGTGCCGCTGTTGAAGAGGGTATTGTTCCCGGTGGTGGAGTTGCTCTTTTAAGATGTATTAAAGGCTTAGATGGTATCAAAGTATCTGAGAATCAGATGGTTGGCGTGAAAATTATGCGTCGTGCATTAGAAGAACCGCTTCGACAAATTGCCGCTAATGCCGGTGCTGAGCCTTCGATAGTTGTAAATAATGTACTTAACGGAAAAGGCGATTATGGTTATGATGCACGTTTAAATGAATACGTAAATATGTTCAAATCCGGTATTATTGACCCCACTAAAGTCGCTCGTGTTGCAGTCGAAAATGCAGCCTCAATAGCAGGATTGTTACTAACTACCGAAGCTGCTATCACTGAAGTACCAGAAAAAGAAGCACCTGCCATGCCTCCAATGGATCCAGGTATGGGTGGAATGGGCGGAATGATGTAATCGAATAATCTTCGATTTTTTAAAAGCCCTTTTCATAATGTTAAGGGCTTTTCTTTTTATTAGCATTTCTTGACTACACTTAACACAATGCGGTAAATTTATCAGTTATGGATGTAATACGATTAAAGAATATGATTTTTTATGGTTATCACGGTGTAAGTGAATCTGAGAAATCCCTTGGTGGAAAATTTGAAGTTGACCTAGATCTGTACCAAGATTTGAAAAAAGCCGGTCAATCTGATAATTTGAAAGATACTCTTAATTATGAAAAAATTTATAAAACTGTACAAAATTGTACAAAAAGGAATAAGCACTATTTGATCGAAACGCTTGCTGAACATATCGCTGGTTCGATTTTGGGAAAATATAAAACAGATAAGGTAATTGTTAGAGTACGAAAACCACATGCACCGGTAAAGGGTGTTTTAGATACTGTTGAAGTTGAAATCGTACGCACCAAGGCTGATTATGAATGAATTGGTTTATTTGTCTTTGGGTTCAAATATCGGTGATAGGGAAGCCAATTTAGCGGGGGCAATTACAATAATTGAAGAATATCCTGAAAACAATAATTTAAGAAGTGCATCATTTTATAGTTCCGATCCATTGTTTAATACAGATCAACCCGAATTTTTAAATACCGTAGTTGAAATAAATACTACATTCACCCCCTTTGAATTTTTAGACGAGATTAAAAATATTGAAAGGTTATTAGGTCGTCCAACGGAGCATAAAAAAAATGATCCAAGAATAATTGATATTGACATTTTAACATTTGGAGATGCATTCTTAGAAACAGAAGAACTAACCATACCCCACCCGGGCATTCCATATCGGCGATTTGTCCTTGTTCCATTTAACGAATTGGCCCCAAATTATATTGTTCCTGGTTGGAAAATCACAGTAGAAGAACTACTAATTCGTTGCATGGATAAATCAAAAGTACTGAAACACACCATCAAATCAAACGCATGAGAAACTTATACTATATCGCCATCGAAGGACCAATAGGTGTTGGAAAAACGAGTTTAGTTAAGCTATTAGCGGAAAAATTAAGTGCCCGTACAATATTGGAACAATTTGAAGAAAATCCATTTTTGGCTGATTTTTACGATGATCCTGAGCGATTCGCTTTTCAAACACAATTATATTTTCTACTGCAAAGATATCAACAACAGCAAGAATTAAAACAAGTTGATGTTTTTCATAATTTAATTATAACCGATTATATGTTTGTAAAAGACAGGTTATTTGCATCATTAAATTTAAATGAGAAGGAAATGGTTTTATATGAAACCGTAGCAAATTTATTAGAGCGTAATGTTATCAACCCGGACTTAGTAATTTATTTACAAGCAGATACAGATACATTAATGAAAAATATTCACAGGCGGAAAAGATCCTTCGAGAAAAATATGTCTCGTGATTATATAGATGCCCTAAATCAAGTTTATAACGAATACTTCTTTAGATATCAAGATACACCATTATTGATAATCAATACGAATAATATTGATTTTGTAAATAAAAAAAAGGATTTAGAGGAAATTATAAATGTGATACGAAAACCAATCACAGGTACAAAGTTCTTTAATCCTGCAACTGGGTTTTAAGTATGTTCAAATTAATTATTGTAGCGGCCTTAGCCTATATTGGATATTCGTTTTACCTCAGATATAATGCTCAAAATAACATTAATAAATCGTCTGGTAAAAAAGAATCAAAGTCTAAATATTCCAAAATGAATATCCGTGATGCTGAGTTTAAGGATATCGACGATAAATGATCGAAATTTCTAATTATACAAGATAGCTTGTAATAATGAAAGCAGTTAGAATACATCAACATGGTGGCATAGATGTGTTGAAATATGATGATATTCCAACTCCCAACATTAAACAAAATCAATGTTTGGTAAAAATTAAGGCTGCGGCGCTAAATCACCTCGATATTTGGGTTAGAAAGGGCATTCCCGGTGTTTCACTTCCAATGATTATGGGAAGTGATGGAGCGGGATTTGTTGAAAAGGTAGGAGCAAAAGTATCTGAATTTTCCGTAGGGGATAGAGTATTAATTCAACCTCTAACTTATTGTGGGACTTGCCGATGGTGTACCGAGAATAAAGAAAATTATTGTGATAAGTGGGGCATCTTTGGTGAAAATCAAGATGGAACGCAATGTGAGAATATGGCAATAAATGCCGATCACTTGAGGATTATTCCTGAAGGTATGAGTTTTGAAGAAGCCGCTGCATTCCCGCTTGTTGCTGTAACAGCCTGGGCAATGCTAATTGATCGAGCTAATATTCGCCGGGGTGAAACTGTGTTCGTTTGGGGGGCTTCGTCAGGAGTAGGAAGTATGGCAATTCAAATTGCAAAAGCGAAAGGGTGTAAAGTAATAACGACTGTCGGAAACACTAAAAAAGGAGATTTCGCTGAAAAACTTGGCGTTGATAAAATCGTTAATTACCAAGACGATGATATCATTAAAATAACAAAGGAATTTACTTTTAAGAAAGGTGTTGACGTGGTTGTTGAGCATGTTGGAACAAAGACTTGGGAAACAAGTATACGAATTTTGGGAAAGGGTGGAAGAATAGTAACTTGTGGCGCAACCACTGGTTCTGATGCAAAATTTGACATTAGGCGTTTATTTTATAAACAACAGTCCATACTTGGCTCGACCATGGGAAATGTAAAATCACTTGATAGGGCGTTAGACATGTATAGAACTGGTGTTATTAGACCAATCGTTGATAAATGTTTTAAATTTTCAGAAATAGGCAAGGCGCATGTATATTTAGAAAACGGTAATAAAATTGGTAAAGTACTTGTAATTCCAAATTAAACTATGAAAAGATTAGTATTTATAATTATTGTAATATCTTTAGGATATGGACAGATAAGCAGCGCCAAGCATGGTGTAGGTTTGAATGTCGGAGACCGGGGTGCTGGAATATTTTACCATCGGAATATTAAAAGCTATGAAAATTATAAACTAGGGGCAACTATTAGATGGCTTGATATAAGACCTTCAGAAGAAATCCCATCATATAATTATTATACAGGTCGATATGAAAATATAAATACTGTCAGCCTAGCGATGTTCCCGGTTAACGTCACGTTTGATGCATCTATCTAATACCAATGGTATAAATTC